>JADJCK010000011.1 GCA_016703265.1 bacterium | reverse complement strand
CCCTGGTCCGTGACGATCCTGTATGGATATACTCCTGAGGCGACATTCGCCCCTCGCGCGTCGCGACCGTCCCACGAGACGGCATGCGCGCCGGCCGGGAAGTGTCCGGAACACAGTTCGCGCACTAGTCCCCCGCGGGGTGAATAGACACGCAGTGTCACGAAGGATTCGCGTCTCAAATCGAAGTGGATTCGGGTGCTGGGATTGAACGGATTCGGTACGTTTCGGAACGCGATGACCAGTGATCGTGCGACGTCCGCGACCGTAAAGAGGCTCTGGTCGTAGTAGAATGGTCCGAGGTCTGCGATCGTGCCGTCCGGGTCGGAGAACACGCTAGGCGATCCGGCATCGATCGCCGGGCTACCCGATTGGAGCGCGAAGTTGAGCATATCGGGAGCAGTTAGCAACGGGTCAGCATCGATGTTTCCGAAAATCGTGTCATCCGTAGCCAGTTCATTGGCGGTCTCGGAGGCGATGTTGCCGCCTCCCACTGGATACAATAGGGCCGCAATCTCGTTTCCCCAGAACAGGTTGTGTTGCAGTTTCGGGACAGGCACCGCGCTGAAATCGCAGATTCCACGTCCCCTCCGCGTCGGCTCTGTGCGGCCGTTCTCGTAGAAGATATTGTACCGGATTATGGGATCGCCCTGATTGCTGATTAGCAGGCCGTTGCCGTCGGCGCGGCCGATAAGATTGTGTTCGACGAGCGCCGTGGTTGTTCCCGACAGGATTATCCCATGGGGATCTGCCTCGTCTTCTGGAACTAAATCAAAGTTCTCCCAGACAACGTTGTGGTGGAACCAGGGCGATGCATCGAAAATGACATAGACAGCGGCGCCACGTAATGTAGCCGTATTGTGGATAATTAAGTTGTGATCGATCTCCGGATTCCCTCCGCGCATGTCGATGCCGCCGCCGTTGTCTGCTTGGCCGCCCGTTATCCGGAATCCGCTCAGACGGCCACCCACGGAATCCTGCCAGAAGATGACGCTGCCGCTTTCCTCTGCATCGAGAACCGTCTGCTCAGAGCCCTCGCCGAGGATTACCAAGTCATCAAGGTCGACCGTCAATGGATATACTTCGCCATTGGTGGAGGGTGCATATGTCCCCGCGCCGACAAGGATCGTGTCGCCGCTGCTTGCTGCAGCAAGTGCGGCTGTGATCGTCCCGTACTGGGCGGGCACGGACCGCGTCGCAGCCAGGGCGGCTTCGGCCAGGGAAGCCGTCGTCACGGCGCAGCACAGCATCATCTTGATTGTTCGGTACGGAACCTTGGCGAGGCTTTGCATTATTTCTATTCCCTCCTGCGTGGCGCTGTGCCAAGAAAGCAGTTGAGGCCGTACATCTAGGTATTAGACATAAATGCGGTAGTTGAGATCGGCAAGGGGTCGAGACGAGCGCCCATGCCACCGTCTCGAGCATCGATGCGATCGACAAGTTGCAACGCTTTGGCCTCCAGGAAGAAGGCCCAGCTGGCTTGCTCTACCAAGAGCCCTCGCCGCATGCCCCGGAAGCTATGTCACGGCGTCTTTTGGCCTGAGAGGCACAACGGTGCGATACCGTGAATGGCGAGGCAATCAGACCCGTCCAGAGGGCGAAACGAAGCCCGGCCGCACCCCGGATCCAGGGCACGGCCGGGCTGGTCCCGGCATCTTGTCGATTGGCGGCTAGTCCGCCACGCCCCGCGGGTGCGAAGCGTAGACGGCGCCCTGGTCCTGCGGCATCAGCACCAGTTCCTGCACCGCCACGTGCGGGGGCCGCGTGGCGCAGAACACGATGGCGTCGGCCACGTCGGCCGGCTGCAGGGGCGGGAAATTGCGATACACCTTGTCGGCGCGCTCACGGTCGCCGTGGAAGCGCACCTCGCTGAACTCGGTCTGCACCATGCCCGGGTCCACGGTCGTGCAGCGCACCATGGTCCCGAGCAGGTCCAGCCGCAGCCCCCGGGTCAGGGCCTGCACCGCGAACTTCGTGGCGCAGTACACATTGCCGCCCTGGTAGACCTGGTGACCGGCGATGCTGCCCACGTTGATGACATGGCCGCGGTCGCGCGCCACCATGCCGGGCAGCACGGCCCGGCTGACCCAGAGCAGCCCCTTCACGTTGGTGTCGATCATCTCGTCCCAGTCCGCATGGTCGCCGTCCTGCAGGCGGTCCAGGCCGCGGCTCAGGCCGGCGTTGTTGACCAGGATGTCGATGTCGCGCCAGGCGGGGGGCAGCCCTTCCACGGCGGCATTCACGGCCAGGCGGTCGCGCACGTCCAGTTCCAGCAGGTGCGCCTTCGTGCCGTGTGCCGCCGCCAGCTTCGCCGCCAGGCCTTGCAAGCGATCCCTGCGCCGGGCCGCCAGCACCAGGCGGCAGCCTTCGCCGGCAAACGCCTCGGCACACGCCTCGCCGATGCCGGCGCTGGCGCCGGTGATCATCACCAACCGGTCCTTCAATGTCATCGCGCGCTCCCGTCCCTTCGGTGAAGCTATTTCGTCCAGCGCTTGAACCAGCCCATGACTTCCTCATGCCACTGGATCGAGTTCTGCGGCTTCAGCACCCAGTGGTTCTCGTCCGGGAAGTACAGCAGCCGGGCGGGAACGCCCATGCGGCGCAGCGCCGTGAACGTGCTCAGGCCCTGCGTGTCGACCACGCGGTAGTCCAGGCCGCCGTGCACCACCAGCGTGGGCACCTTCCAGTTCTTCACGAAGTCGACCGGGTTGTGCTTGCCGTAGTCGCCGCCCTGGGCCCAGGGCGTGCCGCCGTGCTCCCATTCGGGGAACCACAGCTCTTCGGTGTCGAAGTAGGCCATGCGCTCGTCCAGGTTGCCGTCGTGGCACACGAAGGCCTTGAACTTGTCGGCGAACGGCTGGCCCGCCATCCAGTTGATCATGTAGCCGCCGTAGCTGGCGCCCGCAGCGACCACGCGCCCGCCGTCCATCCAGGGATACTGCGCCAGGGCCGCGGCCAGGCCCTTCTCGAGATCCTCGAGCGGGCGGTCGCCCCAGTGGCCGTTGATGGCGTCGGTGAAGGCCTGGCCGTAGCCGGTCGAGCCGTGGAAGTCGACGGCCACCGTCGTGAAGCCGGCGCCCACGTAGGCCTGCGGATTCCAGCGGTAGTGGAAGTCGTTGCCGAAGCTGCCCTGCGGGCCGCCGTGCACGAGGAAGGCCACCGGCCACTTGCGGCCCGAGGCGGCGGCTTCCGGCGTCCAGTCGAACGGCTTCACCACGTAGGCGAATACCGTCTCGTCGTTCCAGCCCTTGAACGTGAACTGCTCGGGTTCACCCATCTTTGCCTGCGCCAGCTTGGCACCGTTGAAGCCGGTGATGGGCTTCAGGTCCTTGCCCTCCACCGACATCGTGTAGAACTCGGTGGGCGACTTCAGGCTCTGCATCCCGATGAGCAGGCCCTTCTTCAGCAGGCCCACGTCGGTCACGTTGCCCTTGGCCAGCAGGCGCGTCACCTTGCGGGACTTCAGGTCCAGCTTGAAGACCGGCGACTGGCCCAGGCAGCCGGCCGTGAAGTAGGCGCTCTTGCCGTCGGCGCTGAACTTGAGGCCGTGCGGGCTCAGGTCGAGCGGGCGGTCCAGTTCGGTGGTCGGATAGGAGATGTCCAGGCGCGTCGTGCTGCCGGTCGCCCAGTCCATGATCTCGAAGTGGTAGCGGTCGGCCTCGTAGCCCGGGCGCTCCATGGCCAGGTACCACAGCGAGCGGCCGTCGGGCGTGAACACGGGCTCGGTATCGACGGCCTGGTTGGCCTCGGTCAGGCAACGCAGGTTGCCGGAGCCATCGGCGGGCACGGCGTAGAGGTCGGCGTCGGTGCTCCAGGCCGCTTCGCTGCCCGGCAGGATCTTCGCGGTGAAGATGACCGTGCCGCCGTCGGGCGAGACGGCGGTTTCCTCGAGCCCGCCGAAGGGCTTGGTCGGCACGTCGGCATCGAGTTCGGGCATCAGGTCGATCGGCTCGGCTCCGGGCGCATCGGCCAGCAGGAACAGGTGGCTGCGCTTGCCGTCTTCCCACGTGTCCCAGTGGCGGAACATCAGCTCGTCGTAGGCCCTGCCGGTGGTGAGCTTCTTCGCGTCGGCGGCGTCGCGCTCGACGGTGCCGGCAATACCCAGCTTGGGGAAGACATCCATTGCCAACAGGAACGAGCGCGTCTGCGGCACCCATTCGAACGCATTGACCGGCAACGGCAGGGTCGTGACCGGAGCCGCTTCGCCGCCGCTGGTGTCCAGCCGCCAGATCTGCGGCGAGCCGCTGCGCGTCGACAGGAAATAGATCACGCCGTTGGCGCCCCAGCGGGCGTTCCAGTCGTTGGCGTCGTGGGTGGTCAGGCGCCGGACGCGCGAGCCGTCGGCCGCAGCCACCCACACGTCGGTGCGGCCCTTGTTCGCGGCCACGTCGGTCACGCGCACCGTGAAGGCGACCTGCGTGCCGTCGGGCGAGACCTGGGCGTCGCTGAGGCGGTCCATCGCCAGCATGTCGTGGATCGAGAACGGATGCGTTTCGGCCGACACGGGGCTGCCCGCCGCCATGACCGACAGGAGCAGGCCGAGGCCGAAGTAGAGTGCTGACCGAAGCATCAAGTCTGGACCTCCGGGGGAACGTGGGGGTGATCGACGACGCGGAATCGGCGGTTGGCGGGTATTATAGCCTGCTGCGGTGGCGTGACGCCACCTCGAGTCGTCCCTGGCGCGGCCCCGCCGGGTCGACGGCGCCCGGGCAGGTTCCGCTTGCCCCGATCCGGCGATTTCAGGATACTGAACCGAGACCGATTTCTCCCCTTGAACAGGCGCTGGCGGCATCGATCGGATCCCGCGATGGAGGCGTTTTCGTGGCCGCATCCCCCGGCAACGACACCTGGAACTGGCGCGGACGGAGTGCAGAGCTCGCGCGCGCCGACCGACGCGCGCGCCTCCACGGCCTGCTCCAGGGCCTGTTCGTGGTTGCCGTCGCCGTTGTCCTGAGATTCGGGCTTCGGCGGGGCACGCTTGCGGACATCGCGTTCGTGGCCGGTGTCCTGATGTTGCTGGCGGCGCTCTTTCGCCCGCACCTGCTCGTACCGTTGCGGCGCGGCGGCGCGGCCCTGGGCCGGGCCGTGGGTGTCGCCCTGACCTGGCTCCTGCTGGTGCCGTTCTTCCTCGTCTTCATCGTGCCGGGCGGCATTCTCCTGCGCCTGCGCGGGCGCGATCCGTTGTCGCGGGGCGCGCTGGAGGCCGGGAAGACCGGCTGGATTCCGCGGCGCCAGGATGTCGCGACGGAGTCGCTCATGCGCCAGTTCATGGTCGAGGACCGCGCGGCCCGCCTGGTGCGACGGCCGGAGGGCAGTCCCTCGGATCGCGCCTGGCCCGGCCCGGCGTCGACGGCCGCAGAGGATGCGTCGTGAACATCCTCGGCCTGAGCGCCTTCTACCACGACAGCGCCGCGTGCCTTGTCCAGGACGGTCGCGTGGTGGCGGCTGCGCAGGAGGAGCGGTTCACGCGCCGCAAGCATGACGCCGGCTTTCCGCGGCAGGCCATGCGCTATTGCCTCGGTGAAGGCAACGTCGGCCCCGGCCAGCTCGACGCCGTCGTCTTCTATGACAAGCCGCTCACCAAATTCGTGCGGATCCTCGAGAGCGCGTTCGCCGTGTCGCCGCGTGGACTGCGCCCGTTCCTGCAGGCGATGCCGGTCTGGCTGCGGGACAAGCTGTGGATCCCGGCGGAGATCGAGCGTGAACTGCGACTGGCCGGCGCCGGCCGCCCGGGTCGGCTGATGTTCACGGAGCACCACGAATCCCATGCCGCCAGCGCGTTCTTCGCCTCGCCGTTCGAGTCCGCGGCCATCCTCACGCTCGACGGCGTGGGCGAGTGGGCGACGTCGAGCCTGGGCCAGGGACGCGGCAACCGCCTTCGCATCCTCGAGGAAATCCACTACCCCCATTCGCTCGGGCTGCTGT
Source organism: bacterium (assembly GCA_016703265.1). Lineage (NCBI taxonomy): Bacteria > bacterium. The sequence continues at coordinate 152,541 of JADJCK010000011.1, read as the reverse complement.
ATTCCGCGTTCACGTACTTCACGGGCTTCAAGGTCAACAGCGGCGAGTACAAGCTCATGGGGCTGGCGCCGTACGGCGAACCGCGGTACGTCCAGCGGATCTACGACCATCTCCTCGATCTCCGCTCGGACGGCAGCTTCCGCCTGAACCTGGACTACTTCGGCTACATCGACGGCCTGGTCATGACCAACGACCGTTTTGCCCGACTGTTCGACGGGCCGCCGCGCTCGGGTGAGGCGGAGATCACGCAAAGGGAAATGGACCTTGCGCGCTCGATCCAGGAAGTCACCGAAGAGGTCGTTCTGCGCATGGCTCGCCACGCGCACCGGGTGACCGGCGAGCGCCACCTGTGCCTGGCTGGGGGTGTGGCCCTCAATTGCGTGGCGAACGGCAGGGTGCTGCGCGAAGGGCCGTTTGCCGACCTGTGGATCCAGCCGGCAAGCGGCGATGCTGGCGGCGCCGTCGGCGCCGCCCTGTACGCCTGGCACATGTACGCGGACGGCGCGCGGATTCTCGACGGGCGGGACCGCATGGCCGGTGCGTTCCTCGGGCCCGCCTACACCGACCAGGAGATCGCGGACTGGCTCGAGCACGAGGGGCACGCCTACCGGACACTGGCCGACGGCGACCTCGAGCGCGAAGTTGCCCGGCGCATCGCCCGGGGCGAGGTCGTCGGCCTGCACCAGGGGCGCATGGAATTCGGCCCGCGCGCGCTGGGCAACCGCTCCATCGTCGGCGACGCCCGGTCGCCCGGCATGCAGTCGCAGTTGAACCTGAAGATAAAGTACCGCGAGTCGTTCCGGCCGTTCGCGCCGTCGGTGCTGGCGGAGCGGGTCAGGGAGTGCTTCGAACTCGGGACCGGCTCGCCCTACATGTTGCTCGTCGCCCCGGTGGCGCGGGAGAGATGGCTGGCTCCGGAGGCAGCGGACGCTCGGCCTGCGAACCGGCCAACCGACGTCGTGGCCCGCGTCAACCAGGTGCGATCCGACATCCCGGCCGTGACCCACGTCGATCATTCGGCGCGCATCCAGACCGTTCATGAAGAGACGAACCCACGCTACCACCGCATCATCACCGAATTCGCGAACCTCACCGGCTGTCCGACGATCATCAACACGAGCTTCAATGTCCGCGGCGAACCGATCGTCTGCACGCCCGAGGACGCCTATCGCTGCTTCATGCGGACCGAGATGGACACGCTCGTCATGGGCAATCACGTGCTGGTGAAGTCCGAACAGGCGCAATCCGCGGAAAACGCCGATTGGCGCCGCGAGTTCCAACTGGACTGACTGGAGTTCCCGTGCATCGTCTGACGCACCTGGCGAGGCTGCTGGCCGAGATCGGACGCTACGCCGCGCGCCACAAGGCCTGGTGGCTGGTGCCGATGGTGGTGGTGCTGCTGGTCCTGGCTTTGCTGATCTTCACGGGTCAGGCCACCGCGCCGTTCATCTACACGCTCTTCTAGCCCGGGCCGCGCCGGGCTAGCGCTGTTGCGCGTTGCCGGAACGGATCGGCGACACGAGCAGGTCGAGCGAATAGAAGTCCCAGCCGCCGTCGAGGACGCGCACAGTCCCGGCGGGCGCCGGCCCCGGGCGCGGGCGCGTGGCGAAGACGAAGCTCGTGACGCCGCGCGCACTCAGCCGGCCCGCCAGCGACTCGAGCTGGGCCTGGCTCCGGACGAAATAGATGGTGCGCTCGCGGAACGCTTCATAGAGTTCGTGCCCCGCCCACCAGACGTCGGTAATCACGACTTCGGGCTCCAGGCGCTCCATCGCGACGGCCAGGCGCTCGGAGTACAGCTTCTTCTCCCGCACGATCGTCACCGAGTAGGCCTGCGCGGCAACACTGACGACAACCAGTCCCGAGACGGCGGCCCAGGCCCAGCCGCGGCGCGGCGCACTGCTCTCGCGCCAGTCGGCGAATGTGCGCACGGCCAGGACCGTCAACAGGGGATAGAGACAGAACTGCAGGCGGCCGCCCCAGTGAAGGCTGACGGCCCCGGCCCACGGCGCCACGAGGCAATAGCACACCAGGTACAGGCACACCGCCGTGACCAGGTAGTCGCGCGCGCCGGAGACGGCATCGCGCCGCCGCTCAGGCGTGGGCCGCAGCAGCCCGAGGATGACGATGGGCGCCGCCACGAAGAAGCTGTTGGCCGCCAGCAGGTGGCGCGGCGTGTTCTGCGCATTCAGGAAGCCGGCCAGGAAGACGGCGCCGGCGGCGGCGGCGGCCAGCGCCGCGAGCGGGACAACGAAGGTCGTGCGTGCCGGGCCCAGGCGCGGCCTGAACACGAACGCCGCCAGGAACGGAGCCGCCAGGACGAAAGACAGGACCTGCTGCGGGTGGGCCGCCACCAGGTACAGGTAGAGGATGCGGGGCCGCCGGGCCAGGTGCTCGACCAGGCTGCCGCCGCCGGCCAGGGTCCCGGCATGGAAGCCGAGGGGCTGGCCCACCACCGCCCATTGGAAGGCCGCCAGCAGCAGTGCCCCGCCACCGAGCACGCCGCCGCCGACAAGCACAAGGCGCCGTCGCTCGCCGGGCATCCGCACGAACAGCAACCCCATCAGGACCAGGACCAGGATGCCCAGCACATCGCGGACGACAACGGCCGCCACCAGGCTCACGCAGGCGAGCACCAGCGGGCGCGTGCGCCGCTCGTGCAGGAAGTCGACGAGGCCCACGACTCCCCACAGGCAGAGCCCGGCCGCCAGTGTGTGCTCCCACAGGTTCTGGCTGTAGAACCAGGCCGGTGTCGCCAGGCCGGCCAGGACGACCGCCAGGTGACGATCGCGTTCCGCCAGGGCGAGGCGCCCCGCCAGGACACTGACAGCCGTGAGCATCAGCACGGCGCCCGCGATCGGCAGCAGGTTGAGTCCCGTGGTACCGAACAGTTTCAGGAAGACGGCGCCCAGGACGAGGAACGCAGGCTGGAAGACCGAAATGAGCTGCCCGTCCTTGAACTCCTCGAAGGTGCCTTCGGGATTGAAGCGAAGCGGGTTCATCTCGAACCCCGGGTCCAGCTCGCGGCCGCCCCAGGGGATGGCGTACTCCTGCAGGTCGGCGTCGGCCAGGGCCCTGATCTGGATGAACCGGTTCTCGTTGTCGACCATCCAGAGGCCGCGCGCCGGCATGATGGCGAGGGTCGCCAGGTACACGGCCAGCACCAGGGCCAGCGACCAGAACTCGCGCAACAGGCGTGCAGGGTGCGATTCCAGTCTGGTCATCGGGTCTCCACGCGCGGCGAGCCGCCGCCGCTGCCGCCCGGGCCGGCGTCGATCAGGCCGCGTGCGGCCAGGAACGTCCGGATCTCGGTGGCGGCCACGCGGTGTCCGCGCTCGTCAGGATGTTCGCGGCTGCAGCGGCCCTGCAGGCGACGCAGGTCGCCCTCACTGGCGAGGGCAAACGACTCGAAAAGGTCCAGGACCGGGAACCCGAAACGCGTGGCCAGTTCGGTGACGCGTCGATGCTGCGGATGCCAGCGGTACGAGGCGGCCGGTTCGAACAGCGGGAACACCACGACGACCGGCTGGAAGCCGTTCGTGCGAGCCAGCGATGCCAGGCGCTCGAACCCGCGCTCGGTTCGCGATCCGGTCGTGGTGGCTGCGGCGGCCGCGCGCGCCGCCTCCGGCTTGGCGTGCCGGAGCCAGATCACACGGGCAAGGTGGCTGCGCAGCACAAGGTGCCGCCCGATCCTGCTCTCGAGGGCGAACTGCGGATTGCGCTGGAAACTGTTGAGCTCTGCCGACGCCTCGAAATCATCGTTGAGGCAGTACGCAACCAGCACCACATCCGGATCCAGCGCCAGGCCCTTGCGAACCAGGAACTCCACCTCCTGGACGGTATCGTAGCCGGAGACGCAGAGGTTGATCACCTCGAGCGGCGACCCGGATCCCGCGCAGGCGCGTTCGAGCTGCTTGGCGAAGACATCATCGACCGCCAGCACCTCGCGGTCGTTGCAGAAGCCGTAGCCCACCGAATCGCCGATCACCAGGATCCGTCGCGTCTTCGCGCCCTTCGCGCGGGGATACTCTCGATCGCGGATGCCGTAGGAGCTGATGCCGCTCGAGCCAGGTGAGGGGACATAGCGCAGGACGCTGTTCGTGCTCGACTCGAAGCTCCCATGGGCCATGTCGACACGGATGCGGTTGATGCCCGGCGCCAGGTGAAGCAGCCGCACGGCCAGTTCCCCGAGCAGCAGGCAGACCACGATGCTGACGCATGCCAGAACGGTCTTCTTCAGCATCATTCCCTGGACGTCCGGAATTCGGGTGCAGCAGGCCGGGGCACCGGCGGGACGGTGGCGACTATACCTGAATGGCGACGTCGGGGCAATCGTACCGTGGCGGGCCTAGTGGACGCCGGCAGCGGGTCGCCAGGCCTCGAGGGTGCGGGCGAGTTCGCCCGCGATCAGCGGCTTCGTCAGGTAGTCGTCCATGCCGCCCTGCAGGCAGCGGTCCCGATAGCCGTCCATGGCGTGGGCGGTCAGGGCGATGATGGGCGCGCGCGGCCGCCCTTCGCGCTCTTCCATGGCGCGGATGGCAGCCGTGGCCTGGAAGCCGTCCATGGTCGGCATCTGCACATCCATCAGCACCAGGTCGAAGGTCCCGCTCCGGCAGGCTTCGACGGCAAGGCGCCCATCCTCGACCCACGTGACCTCCGCGCCCAGTTTCTCCAGCAGCCGCCGGGCCAGCTTTGCGTTGACCACGTTGTCCTCGGCCAGGAGCACCCGGACGACGGCGTTCGGTTCCGGCGCCGTTTGCAGGCCATCGTTCACGATCACTGTCGCCATGGCCGGCGCCGCGGCCTCCGCCAGCGGAACCACGACACAGAACGAGCTGCCGGCACCCGGCGTGCTGCAAAGCGTCAATCGCCCTCCCATCAGCGACGTCAGGCGGGCACTGATCGCCAGGCCGAGGCCCGTGCCGCCGTACTTGCGCGTCGTGGAGCCGTCGGCCTGCTGGAAGGCGTCGAAGATGGTCGGCTGCGCCGCGGGCTCGATGCCGATTCCCGTGTCCGAGACCGTCAGCGACACCATCGGCACGCCGGCAACCCGGCCTTCGAGCGCCACGCCGACGCCGATCTTCCCGTTCTCGGTGAACTTCACGGCATTGCCGACCAGGTTGGTCAGGACCTGCCACAGGCGGTGCTCGTCCCCGGTGAGCCAGCCGGGCACATCGGCCCCGATCGACGCCGTGATCACGTTGCCGCGGCGGGATGCGGCCACCTGCTGCGGCTTGATCACACGGTCGACGAGCTCGACAACCGAAAAAGGCGCGGCCGTGATCTCCAGTCGCCCCGCCTCGATCTTCGAGAAATCGAGGATCTCGTTGACGATGCGCAGGAGCGTCTCGCCGCTCGTGCGCACGTCCGTCAACAGCTCCCGCTGGTCAGCCGACAGGTCGGTCTCCAGGACAACGCCCGTCAGCCCGAGGATGCCGTTCATGGGCGTGCGGATCTCGTGCGACATGTTGGCCAGGAACTCGCTCTTGGCCTGGCTGGCGGCATGGGCCTGCGCGTTGGCGGCCGCCAGTTCCACCGCGCGCTGCTCGAGCTCGGCGCCCTTGCGCAGCCCCGACCACAGTTCGGCGTGGAAATAGCGGGCCAGGATCAGCATCTGCGCCCAGTAGACGAACAGGAGTGCGGCCAACCCTATCTCGCGGCCGTTGCCCGCCAGAGCCAGCGTGGCCGCCGAGGGCAGCATCAGCAGCGAGACGAAGACCCGCAGGATGCGCAGCCGCGGCGACAGGCTGCTGATGGAGCCGGCGGCAATGCCGGCCGTCGCCAGCATGCAGACCAGGTAGGTCCAGCCGAAGCCCATTTCCAGCCCGATCACGGGCAGCAGCAGCCCCCAGATGGCGGCCGGCACCAGCGTGGCCACGGAGAAGCGCAACCGCCAGCGCGCCGGGTCCGCGTCGTAGGCGGGTTCGAAGCCCAGCGACAGGCGCAGGCGCAGCCAGCCGGTGGCGCCGTACATCAGGATGACGGCTGCCGTGAGCCACGGGGCTTCCTCGCGCAGGTCGGTGATGGCGAGCAGCAGCACCAGCACCGGCACGTAGACAAAGGTCACGCGCCGTGTTCGCGACGCCAGTTCGCGGTCCGCCTGGCGATCAAGCGCAGCCAGGCGCCGGGTATTCTCGGCGTTTGCAGAAGCGCTGTGTTCGCGAAGCGGCTGGGCGAAGTCGAGAGGCATGGGCGGCGATTCCTTCCGCGATCGGACCTGACCGGTACCGCGGAGTGATCGGCAGCATTCAGGAGGAATTGAGCCCCGTCAGGGCGCCGGTCGGGACGCCGGCCGGCCGACATGGTCGTACTCGGGCCCTTCCAGCCCGCGCCGCACCCGTTCGACCAGTTCCCGCTGGTCGACCTCGCTGCGCCAGCGCCCGGACAGCCGCGCCGTCTGGATGCCGCCATAGAAGAGGACCACGACCAGCACGGCAAAAATTGCCGGGCGCAGGCCGCGCCGCGACAGGCGCGTGCCCCACGGCGTCACGGGTGCCAGTTGCAGGGCCTCGTTCTCGGGGCAGGCCGCCACGCACTCCAGGCATCCCGTGCACTCGACCGAGGTCACCGTCTTCGTCAGGTCCACGGCCAGGAACGAGGGGCACACCGAGGCGCACTGCCGGCAGTTCGTGCAGGCCGAGGGCGACCTTACGATCTTCAGCGGCGACAGCCACGACAGTGGGCCGAGCAACGCCCCGTACGGGCACAGGTAACGGCACCAGAAGTAGGGCACGACGAACGACAGGGCGGCCAGGCTGCCCAGCACCCAGAGCGTGGTGGGCGAGGGGTCGGTGAAGAAGTAGAGCATCTTGATGTCCGAGACCTTGTTGTACGGCAGGTCCAGGAACTGGGCGACCTGTTCGCGGCTCATCAGCACGAAGATGGCGTTGGCGAAGAAGAGCAGCAGCAGGTATTTCAGCGACTGCAGCGGCCAGTCCAGCCAGTTCGGCAGCTTCACCCGCCGTCGGAACACCTTGTGCGACAGGCGTGCGAGATACTCGGACGCCGTGCCCACCGGGCACAGCCACGAGCAGAACGCCTTCTTCAGCAGCAGCGCCGTGAGCAGGACCAGGCAGAGGATGACCAGGCCCGCCGGGTGGACCATGTGGAAGACCCCGGTCTCGAACCAGTGGCGCAGGCTGATGAGCGAGGCGATGGGCAGGAAGCCCTCGACGCCCGGCGACCGCGCGCCGTCGACCACGCCCGCCTCGAGTCCGTGCACCCACTGCACGAACCGCCAGCCGACGTAGAGGATCACGGCGAAGGTGCCGAACTGGACCGCCTGGCGCACGCGCAGCGGACGCCGGGGGCGGGCTCGGAAAACGTGGCGGGCGCGACGGGCGCGCTCTTCGGGGGCCAGGTGCGGGCGATTGCGGCCGAACATTGCGGGAGCCTCCGTTTGGGCGAGGATGCTGCCGACGGCCGAAATATGGTGAACCCGACCCACGCAAGCCAGACCGATCTCGTCCGATGATGCCGGACTTCTTGCGCGGCCCCCGGTCGCCGCCCATTTTGGATCGCATGATGCCAGGCGCCAAGACCAGCACCCCTTCGGGTAGACCAATGCTCGAGCGTTTCCTGTGGGACGTGTCCATGCGCGTGACCGAGTTGACAGACGACGATCGCCTCTGGGTGCAGGAGCGGACCGAGCTCCTGTTCGGCGGCGACTTCGTTGTCTCGCGCAGCGAGGTGCACGACCCGCACAAGCTGCCGGGCTTCATCGCCACCGAAGGCCGTGAGCGCGTCGGCCTGGCCACGTACTGCATCTGGGGCGGCGCCTGTGAACTGGTGACCATCGACGCCCTCTGCCAGTACATGGGCGTGGGCACGATGCTGCTGGACAAGGTGGAGGAAGTGGCCCGCGCCGCGGGCTGCGAGAGCATCTGGACCATCACCACGAACGACAACCTCGACGCCCAGCGCTTCTTCCAGAAGCGCGGCTTCATGATCTCGCAGGTCCGGCTCGGCGGCATGACCAAAATCCGCCTGCTCAAGCCGAACGTGCCCAAGGTCGGCTACTACGGCATCCCGGTGCGCGACGAGATCGAGTTCGAGAAGCGCCTGCCGCCCCTGCAGCCCATGCCGCAGGACTGATCCGGGTGCCCTGGTACCACGCCGTTGCCGCCGTCCCGGCCCCGGGGCGGCGTTTTTCAGTTGTGCCAATACCGGCCCATGCCCTTATGATGGGCCTTCCTGACCAAAAAACCGCGGGAGGATCGCGATGAACGCGCGCGAGAAGACGGCGGCCCTGCGCCGCGAACTGAAGAAACTGGGCATCCACGCCCTCTATGTACCCAGCGCCGACCCCCACCTGAGCGAGTACCTGCCCGACGCCTGGAAGCACCGGGCGTGGCTGAGCGGGTTCACCGGCTCGATGGGCGAACTGCTGGTCGGCCCGCGCAAGGCCGCCCTGTGGACCGACGGGCGTTATTTCTTCCAGGCAAGCAAGGAACTGGCGGGCTCGGACATCGAGCTGATGCGCATGGGCGAGCCGGGCACGCCGACGATGACGGCCTGGATCGTCAAGCAGCTGCGCCCCGGGCAGGTGCTGGGCGTTGACGCCAGCGTCGTGTCGATGGCTGCGGCCGCCGACTTCGAGAACGCCCTGGCGCCGCATGGCATCAAGGTGGAGTTCCTGCGCGGCAACCCCATCGACGCCATCTGGGAAGACCGCCCGGCCGAGAGCCTGGCGCCGGTCACGTCGCACCCGCGCCGCTTCGCCGGCGAGACGCCGCAGTCCAAGCTGGCGCGCCTGCGCGCGGCGATGAAGCTGGCGGGCACCAAGGCCCATGTGGTCTGCGCGCTGGACCAGGTGGCCTGGCTGCTGAACATCCGGGCCGACGACATCGCCTACACGCCGGTGGTGACCGCGTACGCGATCGTCACCGACCGCGCCTGCACGCTGTACGTCGACCCGCAGAAGCTGAGCCGCGAGATGATCCGCGAACTGCGCCCGTTCACCAAGGTGGCCCCGTACCGCAGCGTGTGGGCCGACCTGGGCGCCCTCGGCCGCCAGCGCGTCAGCGTGTGGGTCGACCCGGCCGGCACCAGCCGCCGTGTCGTCGACGCGCTGAAGAAGGCGCCGCTGTTCTGTGGCGTCTCGCCGATCGTGGCCATGCGCGCGGTCAAGAACCCGACGCAGATCAAGGCCATCACCGAGGCACATCGTCGCGACGGCGTGGCCATGGTGCGCTTCCTGCACTGGCTCGAGGGCGCGGTGCGCGGCAACGACCAGACCGAGATCTCGGCCTCCGACCAGCTGTTCGAGTTCCGCCGGATGGGCCGCAACTTCAAGGACAACAGCTTCTCGACGATCAGCGGCTTCGGGCCGCACGGCTCGATCATCCACTACAGCGCCACGCCGAAGAGCAACGGCAAGCTGAAGCGGAAGGGCATCTACCTGATCGACAGCGGCGGCCAGTACCTGGAAGGCACCACCGACATCACGCGCACCGTGGCCTTCGGCAAGCCGACGCCGAAGCAGAAGGAGATGTTCACGCGCGTGCTGCTGGGCAACATCGACTGCACGGTGACGCCCTTCCCGGCCGGCACCACCGGCCAGCGCCACGAGATGTTCGCGCGCCGGCACCTGTGGCTGGCGGGACGCGACTACAACCACGGCACGGGCCACGGCGTGGGGCAGTACCTGGGTGTGCACGAGGGGCCGCACAGCCTCAAGAACATCCCGACGCCGCCGTTCGTCGAGGGCAACCTGATGTCGATCGAGCCGGGCTACTACGAGGACGGGCGCTTCGGCATCCGCATCGAGAACCTGGCCTTCGTGACGAAGGACGAGAAGCTGTCGACCGCCGCGCGCACCTGGTACCGGTTCCACCCGGTCACCCTGTGCCCGATCGACCGCAAGCTCATCGACAAGTCGCTGATGACGCGCGACCACGTGGCCTGGCTGGACGCCTACCACAAGCGCGTGTACCGCGAGCTGGCGCCGTCGCTGGGTCGCGAGGAGAAGGCCTGGCTGAGGAAGGCCACGCGGCCGCTCTAGCCGGGGCATGGGGGAAACGGCGCGGCCCGGTGGTCGCGCCGTTTCCCGGCCGGAATACTTGAAATCGCGGATGGATCAATTCCGCAAAGGGGAACGCGATGATCGCAGGAGTATCCGCTGAACGACGTCCCGGCGAACGGCGCGTGGCGCTGGTGCCGGCGTCGTGCGCGGCCCTGGTGAAGGCGGGTCTCGAGGTCATCGTCGAGGCCGGGGCCGGACTGGCGGCAGGCTTCACCGACGCCGAGTACGCAGAGAAGGGCGCGCGCCTGGTCTCGCGAGGCGAGGTGTTCGCCACCGCCGACGTCGTGCTGCAGGTCAACGGGCCGGGGCTGGGCGCCGACGAGGCCGGGCTGTCCGACTGCCGTGCGGGCCAGCTCGTGATCGGCATGCAGGACCCGCTGGGCAACCCTGCCGCCACGGCCGCCATGGCGGCGCGTGGCATCACGGCCTTCTCGCTCGAGCTGGTGCCGCGCATCACGCGCGCGCAGAGCATGGATGTGCTGTCGTCGATGGCGACGGTGGCCGGCTACCAGGCCGTGCTCGAGGCCGGTGTGCACCTGCCGCGCCTGTTCCCGATGCTGATGACGGCCGCCGGCACCCTGGCCCCGGCGAAGGTCTTCGTCGTGGGCGTGGGCGTGGCCGGGCTGCAGGCCATCGCCACGGCCAAGCGCCTGGGGGCGGTGGTCGAGGCCTACGACGTACGGCCCGCCGTGAAGGACCAGGTGCTGAGCGTGGGCGCCAAGTTCGTCGAGTTCGACCTCGAGACCGCCGGTTCCGAGGACAAGGGTGGATACGCTAAGGAACAGAGCGCCGAGTTCATCCGCCGCCAGCAGGAACAGATGCAGGCCGTGGTGGCGCGCAACGACGTGGTCATCACCACGGCCGCCATCCCGGGCCGCAAGTCGCCGGTGCTGGTGACGGCGCCCATGGTGGCGGCGATGGCGCCCGGCTCGGTCATCATCGACCTGGCCGCCGAGCGCGGCGGCAACTGCGAGTTGACCCGGGCCGACGAGGTCGTTGTCGCGCACGGCGTCACGATCCTGGGACCCACCGACCTGCCCTCGCGCAAGCCGTATCACGCCAGCCAGATGTTTTCGCGGAACATCGAGACGTTCCTCAAGGCACTGGCGCCCAAGGGCGAGCTCAAGATCGACCGGGCCGACGAAGTCGTGGCCGGCACGCTGCTGACCCACGGCGGCGAAGTCGTGCACCCGCGCGTGCGGGAACTGCTGGGCCTGCCGGCCGCTGCCGGCGCCCCCGAAGGAGCCTGAGCCATGGAAATGCTGGTTGCGGCCGTCACCGTCTTCGTGCTGGCGGTCTTCATCGGGTTCGAGATCATTGCCAAGGTGCCGCCCACGCTGCACACGCCGCTCATGTCGGGCTCCAATGCCATCAGCGGCATCACGGTGATCGGGGCCGTCATCTCGACCCGCGCCGACAATCCCAAGCTGGCCACCGTGCTGGCGGTGGCCGCCGTGGCCTTCGCCATGATCAACGTCGTGGGCGGCTACCTTGTCACGCACCGCATGCTCGCCATGTTCAAGAAGAAGAAGGGGTGAGCGCGTGGTCACGTACCTGATCGACCTCGGCTGGGTCAACCTGGCCTACCTCGTGGCCTCGGTGCTGTTCATCATCGGCATCAAAGGCATGACGCATCCGCGCACCGCCGTGCGCGGCAACATCATCAGCGCCTGGGGCATGCTCCTGGCGGTGGTCGTGGCGCTGCTCGCCAACGGCCTCAGCTACACGTGGATCCTGGTCGGCGCCCTGATCGGCACGGCTGTCGGCGCCATCGCCGCCTATCGCGTGCAGATGACGCAGATGCCGGAGATGGTGGCGCTGTTCAACGGCTTCGGCGGCGCGGCTTCCGTGCTCGTGGCCGGGGCGGCCTTCATGACCGCGCAGGCGCCGGGGCTGCAGATGACCATCGCGACCGGGGTTTCGGGGCTGATCGGCGCCGTCACCTTCACCGGCTCGCTCATCGCCTTCCTGAAGCTGGCCGAGAAAATCCCGAGCGGCAGCCTCGGTTTCCCGGGCATGAAGGTGTTCAACGGCTTCCTCGGCCTGCTGGCCCTCGGCGCCATCGGCTGGCTGGCGGTCGATCCTTCGTCGCAGCTCGCGTTCTGGGTCGTGGTCGTCCTGTCCAGCGTGCTGGGCGTGACGCTGACGATTCCCATCGGCGGGGCCGACATGCCCGTCGTCATCTCGCTGCTCAACTCCTACTCGGGCCTGGCGGCGGCCGCGACCGGCTTCGTGCTGATGAACAACGTGCTGATCATCTCCGGTTCGCTGGTCGGCGCCTCGGGCATCATCCTGACGCAGATCATGTGCAAGGCGATGAACCGCTCGCTGGGCAACGTGCTGTTCGCCGAGTTCGGCGGGGCGGCCTCGGGTCCCAGCGCCGACGACGTCTACGGCGGCAAGGTCAAGTCGACCAGCCCGGTCGAGGTGGCGATGATGCTGGACACGGCGCAGCGCGTGCTCGTGGTGCCCGGCTACGGCATGGCGGTGGCGCAGGCGCAGCACATTGTGCGCGACATGGCCAACCTGCTGGAGTCGCGCGGCGTTGTGGTGGAGTACGGCATCCATCCGGTCGCCGGCCGCATGCCGGGCCACATGAACGTGCTGCTCGCCGAGGCCGACGTGCCGTACGACAAGCTGCGCGAGATGGACGACATCAACAACGAGATCTCGCAGGTCGATGTCTGCATCGTGGTGGGCGCCAACGACACCGTCAACCCGGCCGCGCGCACCGACCCGAACAGCCCGATTGCCGGCATGCCGATTATCGACGTCGACAAGGCGCGCACGGTGATCGTCGTGAAGCGCTCGCTGAGCCCCGGCTTCGCGGGCATCCCGAACCCGCTGTTCGCCATGGACAACTGCCTGATGATGTTCGGCGACGGCAAGAAGGCCCTGGTCGAGCTGGTGACCGCGCTCAAGGACACCTAGGCCGCAGGCACTATTCCATACCTTCAGGCGGGCGCGATCCCTCGGTCGCGCCCGCCCTGTAGAAGCGCACCTCGACCCGCTCGACGGTGGCCAGCCCTTCGCCGACGGCGGCATCGACCACCGGCAGGAACGCCTCGATGCGTTCCGGTGTATCAACGATTTCCACCACGACCGGCAGGTCCGACGACATTCTCAGGATCTTGGCCGTGTGCAGGCGCCCGTGGGCCCCGAATCCGCCCAGCCCGCGCAGGGCGGTGGCGCCGGCCAGTCCGTGCGCGCGGGCCTGCTCCAGCAGCCACTGGTACAGGACACGTCCGTCGTGCTTGTCCGACTCGCCCACGTACACGCGCAGCAGGCGTCCTTCACTCGGCAGATGCATGACGCTACCTCCCGGCAGTGAGTGCATAGCCCAGCCAGACCAATGTGAGTCCGGCGAACACGTTGAGGCCCACGTTGAGCCCCGCGCGCAGCAGCTCATGGTCGCGCAGCAGCGCGACCGTCTCGTAGCCGAACGACGAAAACGTGGTGAACCCGCCCAGCAGGCCCACGAAGACGAACAGCCGGGCCTCGGGCGTGAAGGCCTGCCGCGCGTCGGCCAGCCCGGCGCCCAGGCCGATCAGCAGGCAGCCCAGCAGGTTCACCGCCAGCGTGCCGAACGGGAAACCGGCCAGGGCGGCGTTGCGGTGCACGAGCCCACCCAGGCCGTAGCGGGCCATCGCGCCCAGCGCGCCGCCGCCGCCGACCAGGGCCAGGTTGATCAACTCGGTCCTCATCCCCGTCCTTTCCCGGGCTCACCGACGCGGTGTGCGTCCGGCCACCGCGCGCAGGCCCCAGCGCTCGGCAAACGCGTCCAGTGCCGCGCCCTCGGCGCCATGGTATTCCAGCCGCCCTGTTTCCTGGGCGCAGGGCACGTCGCAGCGCACGCAGGCCAGGCGATGGCTCAACCAGGCGTTCTCGCGGCCCGCCTCGAGCTTCTCGCGCAGGCCGCGGGCGCCGCGGATGGGCAGCGTCTCCACGCCGTCCAGGTCGGCGTAGATGGCCGCCAGGTCGGCGTACTGCTGCAGCAGCGCCGTCGCCGCCTTGGGCCCCACCCCGCGCACGCCGGGGATATTGTCCACCGCATCGCCGGTCAGCGCCAGCAGGTCGACGACCTGTTCCGCCCGCACACCCATGCGGTCCGGCACGTTGTCGGCGTCCCACCACAGGTCGCGCGCCAGGTCGTAGATGCGCACGCCGGGCCGCACGAGCTGCGCCAGGTCCTTGTCGCCCGAGACGATGACCACCTCAAAGCCCCTCGGCGCGCAGTTGTGCCGTCAGGGGTCGCGATCAGGTCGTCCGCCTCGAAGCCCGGCACCGTCACGGTGGCGATGCCCATGTGCGCCACCAGCTCGCGGCAGATGTCGAACTGGGGGATCAGGTCGGCCGGCGGCTCGCCGCGGTTGGCCTTGTAGGCCGGGTACAGCTCGTTGCGGAAGGTCTGGGCGCCGGCGTCGAAGCAGCAGGCCAGCAGCTCGGGCTTCCGCTCCACAAGGAACTTCTGCAGCGTCATGCCCAGCCCGAACACCGCGTTGATGGGCGTGCCGTCGGGCGCGGCCATGGGGCGCATGCCGAAGAAGCTGCGGAAGACATAGGCCATGCCGTCGATGAGCCAGGCTGTCCGGGCCATGGTGTGCGTGCTTTCGTCGAGGACTGGGAATGCCGCTGCAGTCCGGCCCATGATATACTCCCCGGCGCGGCGGGGGAATGCCGGAGGGGATGCATGCACGATTGCAGACGCAGGAGTTCGGCAAGCGGGCTGGGCCGGGCCATGTGCCTGGCCATGGCTTTGGCGGCAACCGTCGCCACGGCTGCCGACACCATCATCGATTTCGAGGACGGCCCGCCGCCCCTGGCCTCCTATCCGGGCCAGGACAGCCAGCCGTCGGCCTGGTCGCTGGTGGCCGGCGCCTGGGACGGCTCGACCGCCGCGCTGCAGCTGACCGGCGACACCTGGAAGGTGCTCTCCATCGCCCCGCGCGCCGTCGACGCGGATGCCGTGTGGCGTGTAGCTGCCAATGCGGCCAGCCGGGGCGGCACGCAGGCCATCGGTTTCGGCGACGGCACCAACGAACTGTTCTACACGATTGCCGGCCGCGACCTGCCGGCGGCCGCGAACTGGCGCACCGTCTACCAGGGCGCCTTCGACCTGGGCGCCTGGCAGCCCTACCTGCTGCCCCTGGGCCGCGACTGGCGCTCCACCTTCGGGACCGAGCCGCTCATCGACCGCGTGTTCTTCGTCAACGAGTCGGGCAGCGGCAGCGCCGGCACGACGCGCTTCGACGCGATCGCCGACGTCACCGCCGACCAGCCCGTGGCACCGCGCGTCAACATCCTCTACACGATCGAGAGCCAGCGGAAGGTGCGCGCCGACGCCTGGGCCGTCACGGCACGCTTCCAGGCCACGGTCTTCGACCCCGACTCGGACCAGTTCACCTGGCACTGGGACTTCGGCGACGGCCAGGCGAGCGCACTGCCCGACCCGCTGCACACGTTCACCGTCACGGCGAGCCACCCGTGGACGGTGGGCCTGGTCGTGCGCGACGCAACGAACCTGGCCGGCGGCGACACCTGCCGCGTGGATGTGCACGAGGGCGCCGACGACGGCAGCCTCACCGTGAACTTCGTGGGCGACGTGTTCACGGGCCGGGGCTACGAGACTTCCGGCGGCATCATCGACACGCAGGGCATCGAGGCGCTGTTCGCCCCGACCCGGCCCATCTTCGGCCAGGCCGCCGACGTCAACGTGGCCAACCTCGAGGTCAGCTACACCTCGCGCGGCACGCCGCACCCCACCAAGTCGGTGGTGTTCCGCAGCCGGCCGGAGAACCTGGCCGGCCTGCCGTACGCCGGCATCGACCTGGTGACGATCGGCAACAACCACATCATCGACTACGGCGAGATCGGCATGCTCGACACCATGGCCGGGCTCGACGGCCTGGGCATCCCGTACTGCGGCGCCGGCGTCAACGAGACCTTTGCCCTGCAGCCCGCGTTCTGGTCGCAGGGCGGCGTGCGGCTAGGCTTCCTGGGCCTGTGCAACCGCACCGGACGCGAGTGGAACTTCCAGCCGTTCCTCGACGCCGGCTGGGACAAGCCCGGTTTCGCGTACCTGCTGCCGCCGCAACTCGAGGGCTCCATCGCGGCCACGCGCGCGCAGGCGGATGTCGTCATCGTCCAGACGCACAGCGGCGCCGAGTATGCGCTGGTGCCGCCGTCGGCAGCCGGCACCGCTGCCGAAGTCATCGCCGGCTTCGACGTCGAGGCCGTCGACAAGGCCGCGCCCGAATTCCGTTTCCTCAACGAGCCCACGCCCTCAGAGCGCGCGTTGCGCCGCGCCGCGCTGGATCTCGGCGCTGACGTGCTGATCAACCACCACCCGCACGTGCTGCAGGGCTTCGAGTCGTACAACAACCGCCTGATCGCGCACAGCCTGGGCAACTTCGTCTTCGACCTGTCCTACGTCGAGACGATGCCCACCGGCGTGCTGACGCTGGAGATCGACAGCTCGGGAATCAACGGGTACCGCTTCACGCCGGCCTTCATCGACCACTGGATCCCGCGGCCGGCCACCGGCAACCTGGGCCGCGAGATCCTCGGCTGGCTGGCCGACCAGTCGCGCGCCATGAACGTCGTGATGGTGCCCGATCCGGCCGCAAGCCCGGCGCCGCAGGCGCGCCTGCACCTGTCGCGGGCGGCGCTCGACTCCACGGTGACGCCGCTCGAGCTGCCCTTCACTGCCGTGGAGCAGGACGGCTACGTGACCTCGCCGCCGCTGCGGCTGCCGGCAGAGGGCTTCCTGGCGGCTGTCGCCGGCGTGACCGGTGGCGGCGGCGCGGGCTGGGAAGTGGCCTGGGGCCGCGAACTGCTCTGGCACACGGGTTTCGAGGACGAGGGCGCCGCCTTCTGGGACGTGAACACCGACGACGAGACCCTCGACCCCTCGACCAGCCACGACGGCGCGCGCAGCCTGGCCATCAAGCGCAGCCAGGGCCAGGTCGGGCAGACGGGCACCGACCTGATCGCGCACCTCATGTGCCGCGGTGATCGCCGCCATTCGGCTGAGGGCTGGCTCAAGGCCGACAACACGGCGCAGGCGCGCATCATGGCGCGCTTCTACGGCACGCGCAGCACCGAGACGGCGCTCGGCGACTATGACCTGGCAGCCCGCTTCACCGGCACCACCGACTGGGTGCACCAGTGGAAGGACCTCGCCACGCCGGCGACGGCCGCCTGGTTCGAGATGCGCTGCGCGGTGGAGCCGCCGTCCGTCGGCACCGGCAAGGCGTGGTTCGACGATCTGGCCTTCATCGAGTGGGAACCCTGGCAGCCGCTCGACGGCACGCTGAAGGTGCCGGCCCCGCACAACTACCGGTACCTGCAGGTGCGGCGGGCGGGCGCGGGAGCGGACGCGGGCACAGTGTCCGTGTCACTGGTGACGTACGGACCGGCCGCCAGCGCCGTCGGGCCCGGCCCCGACGACGGGACGCCGCGGGCCGGCGCCACCCTCGCCCTGGCCTGCCACCCCAACCCGTTCAACCCGCGCACGACCATCGAGCTGGCCCTGGCCGGCCCGGCCGGCGGCGCCGTGCCGGTCGAGGTGGCCGTGCACGACCTGGCCGGCCGGCGTGTGCGGATCCTGTATGCCGGCCCGCTGGAATCCGGCCGCCTTCACGGGCTCAGCTGGGACGGGGCCGACGACCGCGGCCGGCCCCTGGCCAGCGGGGTCTATTTCTGCCGGGCCACGGCCGGTGGCCGCGCCGCGCCGGCGCTGAAGCTGACCCTCGTGCGCTAGCCCTGCAGAGGAGCCGTGCCGCTATCCGGAGCGGCCCTGTCCGCCAATCCACGGGGCCGCCGATCGGCGCGGCCCCGTGTTTACTTTCCCCGTCCCGCCGCTTAGTTTTCGCGGATCGGCATTCCACGACCAGGGGGCGCCCGGCGATCGCCGCAGCGCCGGCCGTGGCAGCAGGAGAGGCACGCGATGACCATCAGTCTGATCGCCAGGGACCTTCGGGAATCGGCCACGCTGAAGATGAACGAACGCGTGGCCATCATGCGCGCCAAGGGTGACCCCGTCATCCATCTCGGCGGCGGCGAGCCGAAGAGCCTGCCCCCGCTGGACGCGCTCACCGCGGCTGCGGGACTGCTCAACTCGGGCGAGGTGCGCTACACGCCGGCCTACGGCACGCCCGACATGAAGGCCGCGATCATCCGCTACACGCACGACCAGTACGGCTACCGGCCCACGCTCGGCATGGTGATGGCCTCGGGCGGCGCCAAGCAGGCGATCATGTGCGCGCTGCAGGCGATCCTGAACCCGCAGGACGAGGTCATCTTCCCCTCGCCGTACTGGGTCAGCTATCCCGAGATGGTCAAGATGTGCGGCGCGGTGCCGGTGCCCGCCAAGCCGATGGACGGGGGCCTGGTCCCGACCATCTCCGACATCACGATGCGGATGTCGTCGAACACCAAGGCCATCATGATCAACAGCCCGAACAACCCGTCGGGCGCCATCTACCCCGAGCAGTTCATCAAGGATGTCGTGGCCCTCTGCGAGAAGGAGGGCATCTACCTGATCATGGACGACATCTACAATCGCCTGGTTTTCGGGGGCAAGCGGGTCACCAATCCGATCAGGTGCGCCAGCGATTTCGGCAGCGACAACTGCAAGATGATCGTCATCAACGGCGTCTCGAAGGTCTACGCGATGACGGGCTTCCGCATCGGCTGGGCCATCGCGAACCCGAAGCTGATCGAGGTCATGTCGATCATCCAGTCGCACCAGACGAGCGGCCCGTCGGGCCTGCTGCAGAAGGCGGCCATCGCGGCCATCAACGGCACGCAGAACTGCGTCGACAACCTGGTGATGACCCTGGAGAACAACGCCGGAGTGATGGTGCGGCGCCTGGGCGCCTTCGACGGCGTGAAGGTGACGCCGCCCGACGGCACGTTCTACTGCTTCGCCGACTTCTCGACGTACAACAAGGACAGCACCAAGCTGGCCGAGTTCCTGCTGAACAAGGTGATGGTCTGCACCGTGCCGGGCGTCGAGTTCGGCATGGAGGGCTTCCTGCGCCTGAGCACCTGCGGGACGTCGAAGGAGATCATCGAGGGCATCGAGCGGATGAAGTGGGCCCTGGACCCCAATTCACCCAATGAACTGATCATCGGTCAGCGCAAGATGGTGAGGGACTGGCTATGAAGAAGTCTTTGAAGATCGCCTCGCCGGCGGACCATCATCGCACGGATCTGAAGGCCGATTTCGGCCTCGAGAACCACGGGCTGATGGAGCTGAAGCGCGTGTACTGGAACCTGACCGAGGAAGCGCTCTACGAGGAGTTCGTCTTCCGCGGCGAGGGCCAGATCGTCAACCACGGGGCCATGCTGGTCGAGACCGGCAAGTGGACCGCGCGCGCGGCGCAGGACAAGTACATCGTCCGCGAGCACGAGACCGAGGACAAGGTCTGGTGGGGCGAGTACAACCGCCCGCTGGCGCCCGAGAAGTTCGCCAACCTGTTCGCCCGCGTGCAGGGCCACCTGCAGGGCGAGGAGATCTTCGTCCAGGACGTGTACTGCGGCCAGGATCCCGAGCACCGGCTCGCCGTCCGCATCATCACGCAGGACGCCTGGCAGAGCCTGTTCGCGCGCAACATGTTCATCTCGCCGAAGAGCCGCCAGGAGTACAAGGAGTTCGTGCCCGAGTTCACGCTGATCGCGTGCCCGCACTTCAAGTGCGACCCGCGCATCGACGGCACGCGCTCGCAGACCGTGCTGGCGCTGAACTTCGCCGACCGCCGCGCGCTGGTCCTGGGCACGATGTACGCCGGCGAGATCAAGAAGTCGATCTTCACGGTGATGAACTTCCTGAAGCCGCTCGACGGCGTGCTGGCCATGCACTGCTCGGCCAACGTCGACTACGAGCTGAAGGAACCGGCGCTGTTCTTCGGCCTGTCGGGCACCGGCAAGACGACGCTGTCGGCCGACCCGAAACGTAAATTGATCGGCGACGACGAGCACGGCTGGTCCGACCGCGGCATCTTCAACTTCGAGGGCGGCTGCTACGCCAAGGTGATCCGCCTGTCGGCCGAGCACGAGCCGCAGATCCACGAGTGCACGCGCCGCTTCGGGACCATCCTCGAGAACGTGGTCCACGACCCGACCACGCGCCGGCTGGACCTGGACGACGACAAGCTGACCGAGAACACGCGCGCCTCGTACCCGCTGTCGTTCATCGACGGCGTGCTCGAGGAAGGGCGCGTCGACACGCACCCGAAGAACATCATCCTGCTCACGTGCGATGCGCAGGGCGTGCTGCCGCCATTGGCGCGGCTGTCGCCGGAACAGGTGATCTACTACTTCATCAGCGGCTACACGGCGAAGATCGCCGGCACCGAGATCGGGCTGGGCATCGAGCCGGAGATCGCGTTCTCGGCCTGCTTCGGCGCGCCGTTCATGGTGCACCACCCGTTCGTCTACGCCGACATGCTGCGTGCCAAGATGGAGGCTACCGGCGCCAATTGCTGGCTGGTCAACACGGGTTGGACCGGCGGCCCGTTCGGCATCGGCAAGCGCATCTCGATCAGGCACACCCGCGGGCTGCTGAACGCCGCCCTCGAGGGCAAGCTCGACAAGGTGAAGTACCGCGAGGACAAGCTGTTCGGGTTCGAGGTGCCGAAGACGTGCCCCGACGTGCCCGAGGAAGTGCTCGATCCGTCGTCGAGCTGGGGCGACAAGGACGACTACTGGCGCCGCTACGACGCCCTGGCCGCCCGCTTCCGCGAGAACTTCAAGCTGTTCCTCGACGGCTGCCCGGCGGAAATCGTCAAGGCCGGGCCGCGGCGGCTGAAGGACGTGGAGAAGGGTAAGTAACGGCCCCACAGGGGGTTGCTGACCAGTAGGCGCCCTGCCGGCTTCAGGCGGTAGGGCGCTCTTTCATGCCTGCGCACCATGGCCCTTGCGGAATATTAAAGAATACTTTATGTATGGATGTGGCCGTGGTGGGACGTTCCCGGGTCCACACCCGGGCGACCACGCGGCCAGCGGATCCTGCGGGCTGCACGATGCAGGAAGGACCTCGGCTACTGTCGCCCGGTAGTTGAGCGACACTGACGACGCAACAGGCTCGGCAGCTCGCGGATCCCGTCCACGCTATCGAAAACCCGGGGCCTCCCGGGCTTTCCTTTGCTCCAGCCATTCCCACCCACCGATGCAGGCCTTAGCCCAGCAGCTGGGCGGCAATCCCCGTCCAGTCCGCAAACGCCCGGTACGGCGTGCCGTCGGCCGCCAGGCGCCGCGCCAGCGGTCCGGTGGCGAAGCGCCGGTCCGGCGCGACCAGCATGGCGGCCGGCCCGTCGGTCCGGGGGCTGTCGCCGGCGAAGGCCACCACCGGGTCGCGGGCCAGCGCCGCGCGTACCACGGCCGGCTTGTCGATGCCCAGTTCGCGGTGGAAGTACGGCGAGTCCGGATCCAGCTCCATCACCACGCCACGCGCGGGCGCGAACCAGCCCGGGTTCGCCTGCACGTTGAACGACAGGCCCAGCGAGGCAAGCACGCGCTCGATGTACCACCGGCACCCCGCCGAGGCCACGACGATCTCCCAGCCGGCGGCCTGCAGCGCGCGCGCGGCCGCGGCGGCGCCCGGCGGCGGATCCATGGCCGCGACCAGCTCCAACGCCCCGGCCTCGTCGGTTCGCAGCGAGCCCAGCACGCCGGCGATGCCCTCGAATGGCGTCATCCCGCCCGCCAGGAAGCGGTCCCACAGCGCGCGGGCGCCGGGCGGGTTGTGCCGCTCGAGGATCAGGTCGAAGAAATCGCGCCGGGTGAACGTCCCGTCGAAATCGGTCACGAGGATGGGCATGGCGACGGTGATCCTGGCGTGGCGGGTGGCGTGGCGGTCGCCGGCGCGGCGACGGTCGCGACAATCAAGTGCGTGCGCCGGCGCAGGGCAACCGCAAAGGAGCGCATTTAGCACCAGGTAAAAAGGAGGACCGGCGACCCCGTGGCCGCCGGTCCGCACTAACGCAGGGTCGGGAAGCTGCGCCTAGCGCCGCATCTCGCCGGTGCCCAGCAGCGCGCGGAAGGCGCCGCCGCCACAGTTGATCTCGGCCTCGCCGTCGCCCAGCACGATGGTGATCTCGCGTTCCACGTGCTGCTCCATGTAGTCGTCGCCGCGCGTGACGGTGATGTCGGCCACCCAGGTGCCGGTGATGGTGCCGGAGACGGCACTGTTGAAGTTCGCGCCCATGATGCGCGGCACGGTGACGTCAATCAGATCGACATCCAGCACGCCGACCAGGGTGCGCGAGAACCGCGGGGTCTCGAGGCTGTGCGACGCGCCGCGCAGGTACGTGCCGTTGATGGTCAGCATGTCGCTGTTGACGCCCGTCACCAGGAATGCGCCGGACAGTTCGTCCAGGTTGTGCGTGCGCCGCTGCGTGCGGTGGATGCCGGTGCCCGAGACGATGTTGAACTCGGCAGTCACGGCGGTGTCGGCGCCGACCACGCGGTACTGCTGGGGCTGGCCGGCTGCATTGAGCAGGCGCAGCGTGAAGACGCGCGACATCGCGTGGTACGGCGTACCCTCGGGGAAGCCCTGTTCACGGGCCACGGTGATCGTCCAGGTGCCGGTGATGTCGTCGTACACCGACTCGCGGAAGCGGCCCTGCACGAACTCGCCTGCGGGTGCCGACTTCGCGCCACCCAGGCCGCCGATGGCCATCGACAGGTCGGCCAGCTGGTCCGAGACGCCGCCGCTGTCGGAAGCGACGTCGCTGGCCACCGCCTGCGCGGCGTCTTCGTTCACGGTCGCGGTGGTGTCGATCGGGGAAGCGGGATCGTCGCTGCCGCAGCCGGCCAGCAGGACGGACAGGGAAAGGGTCAGGAGCAGGGCAAGAAGCGTCAGGCCGTTCTGTCGGGTTCTCATGTCTTCGACCTCGGAATTCGGGTGGTCCTCATGGGGGCAACAGGGGATAAGGCTGCAAGGACCCGGCCCACCGGCGCCACTCGGTGCGTCTGTCTTCCTAAATATCATGGGGACATCATGTTATGGGTCCAGGCGGAGGGATGTGGGGCAGGCCGATAGCGCGGTGCCGCGTACCTGCCGGTACACCGGCCCCTCACAATGGTACGCCGGGGCACCCATCGCCGGGATGATGATCGGCATTTTCGGCGGCCCAACCCAGATGATGATTGCCCCGATCGCCGCTACCGGCCAAGATCGCCGCCGTTCCCATGCCGGCAGGGAGGCCCGCGTGTCCATCCGTACCCGTTCGCCCTGGGTGTTCGTCCCCACGCTCTACTTCGCCGAGGGTGTGCCCTACATCCTGGCCAATTCCGTCTCGGTCATCGTCTACAAGCGCCTGGATGTGGACAACGCCACCATCGCGCTGGTCACCAGCTGGTTGTACCTGCCGTGGGTGATCAAGATGCTGTGGGGGCCGCTGGTCGACACGCGCGCGACCAAGCGCCAGTGGATCCTCGGCACGCAGCTGGTGCTCGCGGCCTGCCTGTTGGGCGTGGGGGCGGCGCTGGGCCTGCCGTCGTTCCTGCCGGTCAGCCTGGCGGTGTTCGCGTTGATGGCCTTTGTCTCGGCCACGCATGATGTGGCGGCCGACGGTTTCTACCTGCACGCCCTGTCGCCGGCGCAGCAGGCCTGGTTTGTCGGCGTGCGCACCATGTTCTATCGCGCGGCGATGATCTTCGGCTCGGGCCTGCTCGTGACGCTGGCCGGCCGCTTCGAGAACCGGATGTCGAGCGTGGCCGCGGCCTGGGCCACCACGTTCGCCGTGGCCGGCGTCGTCTACGCCCTGTTCTGGCTGTGGCACTGCCTGGTGCTGCCGCGTCCGGAGTCGGACCGGCCGCTGGCGCGCGCCGCCGCCGCAGCGGCCGCTGCCCAATCCGCAGCCGCCCAATCCGCCGCCGGCATGGTGCCGGAGTCGGCGCTGCGGCGCTGGCTGGCCGTCTTCGGCGCGTGGTTCTCGCAGCCGCGCATCGCGGTCGTCATCGCCTTCATCCTGCTCTATCGCCTGGGCGAGGCTCTGCTGCTGAAGCTGGCGGCGCCGTTCCTGCTGGACGGGCGCGAAGCCGGCGGACTCGGCTTCAGCACGCAGCAGGTGGGCCTGTCGTATGGCACCGTAGGCCTGGCCTGCCTGGTGCTGGGCGGCGTGACAGGGGGCTGGCTCATCGCCAGGTTCGGCCTGCGCCGGCTGCTGTGGCCGCTGGCGCTGGCCCTCAACGTGCCGCACGTGGCGTACCTCTACATGGCCTACGCGCAGCCCGGCCCGGCGCTGGCCTTCCCGCTCGTGGCCATCGAGCAGCTGGGCTACGGCCTGGGCACCACGGCCTTCATGGTGGTGCTGATGCGCCTGTCGAAGGGCGAGAACCGCACGTCGCATTACGCCATCGCCACCGGCTTCATGGCCCTGGGCATGATGTTCCCGGGCATGGTCAGCGGCGCCATCCAGGAAGCGGTCGGCTACCGTCACTTCTTCCTGCTGGTGCTGGTGCTGGGCGTGCCGGGGCTGCTGACGCTACCTTGGCTCCCGAAATCGGTGCTCGACGACAACTGAAACCCGCGGCCCCAGGCCGCGTATACGGGAGCCCGCAATGCCGGTCGTCAAGACCCGATCGCGGCAGCGCAATGTCATCGCCGGCGGCTCCATGGAGGCTGCTGCCGACCTCGGTGTGCTTTTCGGCTGCCACAACGGCGTCTGCGGCAAGTGCGCCACGCGGATTCTGTCCGGGCTGAACAACCTGTCGCCCCCCACCGCCGAAGAGACGGGCATGGGGCTGGAGCCAGGCTGCCGGCTGATGTGCCAGTGCCGCATCACCAAGGGCAACGTCAAGCTGGACCTCGACTGAAGACAATCGACCGGCCGCAGCGCCGGATCAGGGAAGGAAGATCGATGACTCGCGAAAACAAGGGACCGAGGTTCGGTGAAATTGTTGCCGGCTGCGCCATTCCCGTCCTCAACGAGCGGGAGATCAGGGCCGCCTCCGGGATCCTGTTCGTCATGATGTTCGTCGCGATCCTCGTCGCGGTGCTCAAGCACGATTTCCTGCTGCTCAAGTACGCGGTGACGATCTTCCTGGCCGACATCCTGATTCGCGTCGTGGTCAGCCCGCGGCTCTCGCCGTCGCTCATCACCGGCCGGCTGATCGTCCGCAACCAGACGCCCGAATACGTGGGCGCCGCGCAGAAGAAGTTCGCCTGGATCATCGGCGTCTTCCTGGCCTCGGTCATGTTCGTCCTGCAGGTCGTCCTCAATACGTACAGCCCGATCACGGGCCTGATCTGCCTGATCTGTCTCATCTTCCTGTTCTGCGAGACGGCTTTCGGCATCTGCATCGGCTGCAAGGTGTACTCGCTGATCTATCGCCAGCGCGCGCAGCACTGCCCGGGCGAGGTTTGTGAGCCGGGCGCCAGGCATGAGATCCAGAAGACGTCGAAGGCCCAGGCCGCGGTCGTCCTCGGCTTCGTGGCCTGCGCGACGGTGGCCGTGATCATGCTGCACGACACGTATCGCGTGCCGCCGCACAACCTCTTCGGTGGAGACGACGAAGTCTCCCTGGCCGAGCCTGCGGCGGACTAGTCGCGTCGCTGGTGCTTCAGGACCTTCCAGAAGCACCAGACCATCAGGCCGACCACGTAGCCGACCGAGACCAGCATGAATACCCAGGCCAGGGTCGTCATCGCGCACCTCCGGGCTCGTCGTCGGCCGGCGGGTAGCGTCCGTCAAGGTCCATGCCGGCGGCCCGCCAGCGCCTGGCGCCGAGCTTCGTCACGACGAGCAGCATCACGATCGTGGCGATGATCAGGCCCCACGAGTAGAGCGCGACCTTGTTGGGCGGCGTGCCGTTGCCGCCGGTGATCGTGCGCACGTAGTCGGGCACCTTGAGCCAGCAGAAGAAGCCGAAGATCGTCGCCAGGTAGATGGGCGAGACCCACTTCATGATGAAGCCGATGAACGGCGGGATGCGCATCAGGGCGCCTTCATGCGCTTCCTTCAGGCCGCGCTCTAGCCCGGTGATCCAGGCGAAGCAGACGATCTGCGTGCCGGCCACGACGAAGATGAGGAACGTTCCCACCCAGAAGTCGAGCGTGTCCAGGGCCACCAGGTCCTTGCTGAACCACAGCACGAACAGGTTGCCCACCAGGCAGATCGCGGCGGTGAGGGCCGTGGCCCGGCCGTTGGGCAGTCCCAGCGTCTCGGCGAAGAACGCCTTGGCCGGCTGCAGCATCGACAGCGAACTGGTGATGGCGGCCAGGAACAGCATGAAGAACCAGAGGGCCCCGAAGAAATTGCCCGCCGGCATGCGCGCGAACACCACCGGCAGCGCGAAGAAGCCGGTGCTGAAGGTGCCGCCGCTGTTGGCCTGCGTGGCGGCCAGGCCCAGGAAGACGACCGACGCCGTCAGCGTGATCATGCCGCCCAGGGCCACTTCGAAAAACCCGTTCGTGGCCGCCGCCGTCAGGCCCGACAACACCACGTCATCCTTGCGCCGCAGGTACGACGCATAGTTGATGATGAGGCCGAAGCCGACCGACATGCTGAAGAAGATCTGCCCGGAGGCGGCCAGCCAGGTCTGGGGATTGCGCAGCACGCTGAAATCGGGATTCCACATGAAATTCAGCCCGGCCAGCACGTTCTGCTCGGCGGGGTTCGTGGGATCGGCGGGCAGGGTCAGCACGCGCCCCAGCACGATCAGCGCGCAGACGGCCATCGTGGGCATCGCCCAGAGGCAGAATTTCTCGATGCCCTTGCTCAGGCCGCGGAACACGAACCAGACGTTCAGCGCGAACGTGACCACCCAGAACCAGAGGCTGGGGTGGACGCCGTTCGCATCCACCACGCCGTTCGAGCCCGAGAACGCCACCTCGCCGAAGTACGCCTTCGAGGCCTCGACCTGCGCAGCGACCGCCGCGCCCGGATCCACGCCGATGCCGCCGGTCGCATAGGCAATGGCGTAGCGCAGGCACCAGCTCTCGATCACCACGTAGTAGAAGTAGATGACCAGCGGCACCAGCACGCCGAAGGCACCCATGTAGCGCGCGAACGCGCCCTTGCCCCAGACGCCCATGATGGCCGGCGTCGAATGGAAGCCCTTGCGCCCGCCGTAGCGTCCCATGGCCCACTCGGCCCACCCGATGGGGATGCCGAGCAGCAGGAACGAGATGAAGTAGGGGATCATGAACGCCCCGCCGCCGTTGGCGGCGGCGTTGCCCGGGAAGCGCAGGAAGTTGCCGAGCCCGACGGCCGAGCCGGCCACCGCCAGGATGATGCCCAGGCGGGTGCCCCATTGCATCTTGCTGTCGCGGGTGTTGTCGGGTGGCGACACCGGTCGCGAATCCATGCGCTGGCACCTCGGCGGGACGGGGGTCCTCAGATCCGACGAGGCGGGCGCCCGCTGTTGCAGGGCCCGCCATCGATGAGGACGGCACCGTAGCACAGGGGGGCGGGTGCAGGCAACCGGCGCACTTCCAAGGGCGGTTGCCCACGGACAAGATCCACCGCGAATCACGCCTGCGCTATACAGGATTCATGATATCCTGTTTGGGTGGTCGCCCCGGTCGGCCGCGAAAACCACAACCCCTGGCAATCCTGGAGACATCATGCGCTTCCCGATCCGATCCCTAAGCCGCCTCGTCCTCGCCGTCGCCCTCCTGGCACTCCCCGGGCAGGCGCTGGCCGCCATGAAGATTGCCATGAGGGTGCTCGATGCCGGCGGCACCCCCATCGCCGGCGAATCGACCATCCCCGGCTATGCGGGCTGGATCGAGACGTCCTCGCTGCAGCATTCCGTCACCGTTCCCATCGGGGCGAACGGTCAGCCGTCCGGCGCGGCACAGCCCAGCGCCGTGGCCCTTTCCGCGGCCTGGGACCTGGCGACGGTGCGCCTGTTCCAGTCGCAGGCGAACGGAACGCCGTTCCAGTCCGTCACGGTGGACCTGATCGACGACCCCACCGCCAAGATGC
This sequence comes from bacterium, assembly GCA_016703265.1. Classification (NCBI taxonomy): domain Bacteria; species bacterium. The sequence continues at coordinate 124,575 of JADJCK010000011.1, read as the reverse complement.
CCATGGCGCTGACCCGGCTCGTGCTGGACGATGCGCACATCTCGTCCCTCAGCTACGGATTCGTCGAGGCCGGGGGTTACTTCGACGTGAACATGACCCTGTCGTTCTCGCAGGTCACCATCACGGACATCGTCGCCGGCACCACCGCGACATACGCCTGGAATCCCTTCCCGGCGGCGACGCCGCCGGCCGAGGACAAGGGGATCGTGCTGGCCCCGTCACCCAACCCGACGCACGGGCAGACCGAGTTCCGCTTCGCGCTGCCGGCCGACAGCAACGCCCGCCTGGAGCTGTTCGACCTGCGCGGCTACCGCGTGCGCGAGCTGTTCAACGGGCTGACGTCGAGCGCAACGACCGTCGCCGCCTGGGACGGCACGGACGAGAACGGCCAGCGGGTGGCGCAGGGGGTCTACATGGCCCGGCTCAGCTACCCGGGCCGCGAGATCACGCAGCGCATCACCGTGTTGCGCTGAGGCGATTGGCGTGAAGCGGGCTCCGCAGGGAGCCCGGAGAACAAACCTCGCGCCGGCGCGACTGTCACGGCAAAGTGGTGGTTGCGCCGGCGCATCTGGGGACCTGTTTCGCGAGAGCCGCCACACCTTCACCCTCGGCCCACCACCGAACTTTTCGGACTGCCCAGCCGTCCATGTTCCGTCAACACTAATCGGAACACGACAAGCGCAGGGAGTCGCCATGCCCAGCAGGAGAGCCGGACGTCCGCTACATCACATCCAGGGGTGCGTGGGCACACTCATTCTTCTAGTGGTCGCCACCCTGTGCGCCAGCGTCGCCCGGGCCGGCGAATCCTGGTCCGGGACCTGGAACGCCCCGCACCTGTGGCGGATGGCGACCCTGGAGTGGACCACCCCCGATGGTGCCCCGCGGCTGGCCGTCGGGGACGCCAGCCGGCGGCTGGAGTTGCGGCTGGGCAGCTACACGGCAAGCGACGACAGCCTCTTCCTGGTGGCCGATCTGGCCGGCGCCACGGTGGCGCTGGCGGGCGCCCGCGATGGCGACACCATCACCGGTTCGCTGGAGGTGCGCCTGGGCGCTGAGGTGCTCACGCAGGGCACCTGGTCGATGCGCCGCTATCGGTCCCACGAGCTGTCGGCGGATGAGATCCTGGCCCGGGTCCGCAACGCCATGCGCCTGACCGCGGAGGCGACGAGCGACGGTTTCACGATCGCCCAGGCCGGCGACCCACAGGCTGAGCCGACATGGTTGGCCGGGGCAGCGCCGGGCGGCCGGATCTTCGTGATGGAGGACGGCGTCCCGGAGCTCGGCAGCGACGGTTCCCGCCTCTGGACGGTGAGGGCGCCGCTTGGTCGGGTCTCGTCCGACCGCCGCATGGGTGAGAAGCTCCTCCTGGCCGCCGTCGTCCGCAGTGGCGCCTGGCTCCTGCCGGAGTCGCCGTTCGCGTTCGAGGCCCTGGCGACGGGCGCTCCGGACAGCGGCCTGGCCGTGCTCACCCTGCGGCGGGAACACGGCGTGGTGCCGGCCCGCATCTTCATCGATCCGCGGACCTGGCTGCCGGTCAGCGCCGAAGTTGAGTGGGACGCCGAACCGTACCGCCTCGAATTCAGCGACTACCGATCCTGCGCAAGCGGCTTCTTCCCGCAGCAATGCCGGACCAGTTACCGGGGCAACGGGCGCAACTGGACAACGGTCGAGGTCCGCAGCGGCGCCGACGCCCCCCTGGTGCCCGTCGTCGCGAACGTCGTCCTGGACCAGGCCGCGGCGCCCTACCTCGCCGGCCGGACCGCGCCCGACTACGGGCATCTCTTCGTTCGCCCGCAGGTCAATGGCCGCGACGTCGGCTGGTTCCACATCGACTCCGGCGCGCCGTTCGTCATTCTCGACACGTCCGTCGCCGATTCGCTGGGCCTGGCGGTGCTTCACCCTGCAGGGCCGCGCTCGTTCCGGCGCGTGGACGAACTGAGGGTCGGACAACTCGTCCTGCGCGACCTGATGGTGATGGTCGCGGACCTGTCGGACGCGAGCAGCCCTGCCGGCGAGCACCGCGCGGGAGTCATCGGCGGCCCGGTGTTCGCGAATGCGGTGGTCGAGTTCGATTACATCGGCCGGCGTCTGGGCGTGTTCGCTCCGGATGCGCTGCCCATTGAACTTGCCGGCGCCGGCACCTCATGGCTGCCGTTGCAGGAGGAAGGCGGGCCGGTCGTGGAGATCAAACTCGCTTCCGGTGCGGCGCGCGTCGTTCTGGACACCGGCAAGTCCGGCACGGCCAGCTTCACGAGCCAGGCCGCGCTGGACCATGGCCTCCTGACGGGGCCGGACCTGGGCCTGGCCGACAACCAGACCGTTGCCGGAACGACCATCGAACGCGTGACACGCATTCCGTTTCTCGAACTGGTCGGTCGGCGATTCGCGGATCCGGAAGTGCGGACCAAGTTCCCGGGAACGCCGAACGATGACGTCAACGGTGTGGCCGGCGCGATCGGACGCGGATTCTTCGGCGACCGCCGGCTCGTCTTCGATTACGCGCGGGGGCGCTTCGCGATCATCGAGGGCCGGTAACTACCGGTCCGCAGGACATTCGGCCCCTGGGCCAGACGCACATCAGAACCATCCCTCCATCGGGGACTCACTGGCCCATCGCTTCATTGGCCCGAACGAGGAAGATCGCCGTATTCTGCAGTGGCGCGTCGGGAAACGTGAATCTGCCGACCAGGGCAAGTTGTCGCGAGAACTCGTCCGGCAGCGGCGGTACGAGCAGTGGCTGCAGGACGGAACGCCTGTCACCGACCGTCTTGGCGTCGACGACCAGGTATCGCGCGCCGGCGTTCTCGACGGCGGCAAGGATCGCAGGCAAAGATTCCCCGTCCGGGATCTTCGTGAATTCGCACCAGGCCCAGAAGCTGGAGTACGGCTTGTAGGACGCGATCACCGCATCGCGCGTGACACGCGAACGAAGCGTCAGCCCGGCCTCCTTCAGGCCGATGTAGGCTTCCTGGTTGTTGGCGACCAGCGGGTAATCCCGGACCAGGATCGCGATCACGCTGCCGAGCACCAGAACAGACACCGCCGGCGTCACGTACCGCCGGGCAACCGATGGGGCCCACTGCTGAAGCGATTGGAATCCGCTTGCGGCAGCCAATAGAAGAAACGGGAAATAGGGCAGCCAGAAGCGCGGTTCCATGTTGAAGGAGAAGAACGGAATGATCGTGACGGGAACCAGGAAGAGGAGCCAACGACCGGGTCGCCGCACCAGCCCCACGATGGCCAGCGCCGCCAACGACCAGCCGAGTACCTGCACGGCCCGCGCCGAGAACACCCCGGCGTTGTGGAGCGTGCGGCTCGCCAGTGCTGCAAACGAAAGGCCCGCGATCGCCTCCTGCACGAACACGGCCTTGCTGCTGAGCAGCCACTGCCCGGTCGCAACCCGGAGGAACAACAGGTACGGAACCACGATGATCATGGCGCCGAAGCCGGTTCGCCACCCGATGCGGCCCGTACGCTTCCATTCGTGAACCTGCAGTGCCACGACGACCAGGAGCATTTCCGGACGGATCAGGTAAGCGTAGCCGAGCAGCAGGCCCGTTAGCCAGCGGCGACCTCGTTCCCAGAAGAGCCAGGCCCCCGTCAGTGCGCAGGCACCGGACATGTCGGAAAGCTCGATCCGGGACAGATGAAGCGACAGGGGCAGGAACAGCACGATGGCTGCCGCCGCGAGTCCCACCGAGCGCCCGTATCCACGGGCCAGCGCCAGGTACGTCAGCCAGCCGAACCCGGCCCCGAGGACGACATTGAGCGCCTGCGCAGCCCGCAGCGGCGCGGCCGGATCATCGAGCCCGAGAATCATCAGGATCGGGGTGAAGAGCAACGGCCAGCCCGGCGGGAAGGTGCTGAAAGGCAGGCGCCCCTCGCTAACAAGGGCTCGCGCCTGTTCCATGTAGAAGACGCCGTCGTAGTTCGGGAAGGTATTGCGGTCCGCCAGGAGCCAGCGCAGGACGAGGCCGGCGGCGATCAGACTTCCGAGGGCGACCGGAAAGGCGAAACGACCCAGGCTGCGCCTCGATCCGCCAACCGTGGAGGACGCTGCCCGAACCGGGCTCTTCGCGTCCGGACGCCGTCCTTGTGGCGGCGTCCGCGGTCGGCTCCGTTGTGACATGCAGTTCCTCTCCCCTTGGGCGGCGAACGAGGTCTGCATTGTATCACCGCGGCAAGCTGGAAAGTGGACGATTTGCCGTGTGATTTCTGGCACGTGCCGCGCTGGCGTGCAAGCCGGCGAAGGGAACGGATCGAGATCGAGCGGAGGGCCTCGCTCGGGGAGGCAATCCTCCACGGCCCAACCATCGTTGCGCGAGAATCTGAAAGCGGCCTCGATCCTCATTGGATCGAGGCCGCTCTCGCCATGCGCGCCGCGCGCCCCACGCCGGGCAAGGCACGTTAACAGGCCCTACGGATGCTCCGCATGCCAGGCCGCCAGCAGCTCCGCCTCACGCTCAGCCGTGATCCCCGCGTTCATCGGCGCATCCTTGCGCTCCTGCGGCACCGTGGCCCACCAGTCGAGCGTTCCGCGCACCGTCTCGCTGATCGGCCGGTAGACCATCCCCGCCGCGATGGCGCGGCTGACGTCGATGTACGGGTGGCCGGCTTCCGAGCCCTCGAGGGGCACCCATACCGGCATGTCGGACCAGGCCGCCACTTCCTTCTTCTCCAGCCAGGCGGCGTCCGCCCAGGTGAAGGTGGCATTGGAACCCGAGACCCTCTTGCAGCTCTCGAGCAGCTCGCCCATGGTCAGCTCGCCGGGTGCGCTGGTGGCGTTGTAGACGCCCATCGTCTTCTGCTCCAGGCAGCGCACCACGAACTCGGCCAGGTCGCGCACGTCGATCACCTGGGTCACCGTGTCCGGCGTGCCCGGGGCCAGCACCTCGCCGCCGCGCGCCACGCGCACGGGCCAGTAGGTGAAGCGGTCGGTGCGATCCATCGGCCCCACGATGAGTCCCGGCCGGATCACGCACGTGCGGCCGGGGCAGGCCTTCTCGGCGGCCTGTTCGCACAGCGCCTTCAGGGCCCCGTAGTTCTCGCCGGTGATGTCCTTCTGCGTCTTGGCGGCGGCGAGCTGCTCGTCGGTGACGACGGCCACCGGCGACTTCTCGTTCAGCCCGCGCTGCGAGAAGTCGGCATACACCGAGATCGACGAGATGAACACGTACTGGCCGATGTTCGGCCCCAGCAGTTCCGCCGAGTCCTTCACCATGCGCGGGATGTAGCCGCTGTTGTCCAGGCACACATCCCACTTCCGGCCCTTGAGCGATTCCAGGTTGCCGTCGCGATCGCCCAGCAGCTTCTCGAGGTCGGGGAACATGTCGGCGTTGGTGCGGCCGCGGTTGAAGAGTGTGATCTCGTGGCCGCGGGCGCGCGCCTCGTGGATCACCGACGGCCCCAGGAAGGCCGTGCCGCCCAGGATCAGGATCTTCAGCGGGCGCTTGCTGCGCAGGGCGGTGAAGTCGGCGCGGGCGGGCGAGGGATTCAGGGCGCCGGCGGCCGCGGCGGTGGCGCCGACCAGGGCCGAGGTCTTCAGGAAATCGCGTCGCGACAGGGTCATGGCGTGCGCTCCGGGCTGGTGGTTCGCGGTCCGGCCCGGGCGGCGCGGCGGGCCCGCCCGGCGGTCAGGGGAAAGGAGTATATACGACGGCGGCGCGTTCGGGATGCAGCGGGTCGCGAAAATACCGAAAGGCCCTGCCTAGGCCTCACCGGCAGCCTGCGGGCGCCCTTCGCCGGCCCCGCCCAGCAGGTGCACGGTCCGGGTCGGGTACGCGAACTGCAGGCCCATCTCCTCAATCAGCTGCATCAGCGCCAGGTTGACCTGCTGGCGCACCTCGAGACTGCGCGGGTATTCAGTGGTCACCGTGAAGTACTGCACCATGATATCCAGGCTCGAGGCGCCGAACTCCGTGAAGCGGACGATGAGCTGCTCGGGATCGACGTCCGGGTTGCCGCGCAGCAGCGCCTCGATGCGTTCCACGAGTTCCTGCATCTGCGCGGCGGTAGCGTCGTAGGTGATGCCGATCGTGAACTTGATGCGGCGGCGCGGCATCAGGCTCTGGTTCTCCACCGTGGCGTTGGCCAGGTTCTGGTTCGGGATCGAGACCACCGTCTTGCCGGCAGTGCGCACGCGCGTCGAGCGCATGCCGATCTCCTCGACCACGCCTTCGCCGCCGGAGAACGTGATCACGTCGCCCACGTGGAAGGGCCGGTCGAGCATGATCATCAGCGAGCCGAACAGGTTGGCCAGCGTGTCCTTCGCCGCCATTGCCAGGGCCAGGCCGCCGATGCCGAGGCCGGCCAGCAGGCCCGACACCGAATAGCCCAGGTTCTGCGCCACCAGCAGGAGCCCGAGCACGGCGATGAACACCTTGCCGCCCTTGCGGGCCAGCGGCACGAGCTGGTCGTCCAGCTTCGATTCGGTGCGGGCCGACATCTCGCTCAGAAGCGTGGCGCCGGCGTCGGCCAGGCGGAACGCCATCCAGGTCACCAGCAGGATGGAGACGATGCGGAACAGGCGGTCGAGGGTCGCGAGCCACGTCCACTCCGGCTGCAGCGAGACCAGGTAGCGGATGCCGAGGAACACGCCGGCCAGCGGCAGGATGGCGCCCAGCGGCTTGACGATGGCCTCGACGGCCAGGTCGTCGGCGCGTGATTCGGTGCGCGCCGTGAACTTCGCCAGCTGGTGGCTGGCCACATAGCCGAGCACCAGCCGCGCGATGAAGCCGAAAGCGGCCAGGAGGAAGCCGATCGAGACCTGGTACATGGTCCACGGTCCGGCGGTCTGCTGCAGGAAGTCGCCCATCGGGAGCCCCTCAGTCCCGCGGCGCGTCGGCCGCGGGCGGATCGCCCGGCAGCAGCACGCGGCTGCCCCGGGTCAGTTCCTCCACGCTGCGCCCCGTGCAGGCGCAGAGCAGGTTGAAGTAGATGTCCTGGATGCCGCCGACCTCGATCCTCGATGAACCGGTCGCCAGCAGGCCCACCGTCCAGTCGATGAACGGTTCGTTCTGCTGCATCACGAGCGCCAGCGGGATCGGCAGCAGGCCTTCGTCGCAGGCGAAGCCCATCGCGCGGCCGCCCAGGCCGGCGGCGCGCAGGATATGCGCGCGTGCGCGCTCGAAATTGCCGAGGCCCACGTCGGTCAGGGCGGCATAGAGCGCTGCCTGGCCGGTGCGTCCCCACGGGCGCAGGCCGGTGCCGGTCTCGACGAGCACCAGCGCGCTGTCGGGCGCAGTGACCAGTCCGTTGAGCCAGCGCACCTGCACGCCGGCGGGCACCATCAGCCGCGGGCCCAGGTCGCCGCCCAGCGCTTCGTGCAGGTCGGTGCGGCCGGCCCAGCGTTCGCCGTAGCGCTGCGCGTGTTCCAGCGCGCCCGGCCCGGCCGGCACCTGCAGCAGGGCGACCTGCCGCACAGCTTGGCCGCCGCCCATGCCGTCCACGCCGCGCAGGACGCTGCGCGCTTCCCACGACAGGCTGGTGGCGCGCACGATGTCATCGGCGGGAAGCCCCAGTTCATTGCGACGCGTGAGCACGGTGCGCGTGGTGAACAGACCCCAGGCGATGCAGGCGACCAGGCCCGCCACGATGGCGGCGCGGGGGCGGGGCAGGCGCTGCGGCAGCAGGGTGGCCAGCAACAGCGCCCAGCCGGCAACGGCCAGGTAGGCCATGTAGGGCGCCAGGTGGTGCTTGAGCGGCAGCACCGGTGCCAGCGCCAGCAGCGAACCGGCCAGGGACGCCAGGACCAGGCGCCGTCCGCGCCGCCAGGCGATGACTCCCCACACGGCCCAGGCCGCGAGCAGGGCGCCGCCGAGCGCGACCGCTGCCCACGACGGTGTCGCGTCGACCAGCGGGCCGGGCAGGGCCAGCCAGCGCGCCGCGAACGCGAGGTTCAGCAGGGCGCCGCCGACAGAGCCCGTCTCGTACGGCGCGCCCACGCTGCTGTCGAAATGCCGCCAGGCCAGCACCGCGGCCCCGCCGGCTGCCGCCAGCATCACCGCCAGCGCCACGATCGCCGACGGGCGTTCGGTGCGGCGCGGCCCGGCCCCCGCCGCCAGGAATGCGCCGAGCAACAGGCCGAGTCCGAGCCCGGCTTCCTTGGCGAGCAGGGATCCGACGGCCGCCAGTGTCGCGACCGCGATCTCGCGACGACCGCCCTCGCGTGCGGCGAGCCAGCGATCGACCGCCAGCAGCGCCAGGGTGGCGGCCAGCAGTTCCTGGATGCCGGCGGCCCAGTAGAGTGGCGTGAAGGCCAGCGGCGAGGCGGCAAAGAGGAAGCCGGCGACGGCGGCGGCAGTCGGGGCCAGCCCGCCGCGACGGCCCAGTCGCACCACCAGCAGCGACGCGGCGGCGTGCAGCGCCAGGCGGATGACTGCGTGCGGCGCCGGCTCCAGGCCGAACAGCGGCCACGTGGCCTGCCAGTACGCGTGCTGGCTCAGCCAGCGGGCGGGGAACCCGGGAGCGCTTTCGAGCAGTCCGGCGGCGCGCGCCAGCAGTCCCCAGTCGTCGCGGCACCACCAGGCGCCCAGCACGGGCAGGTGCCCCAGAATGGCTGCCAGGGCAGCGGCCAGGGCAGGCCACAGACCGGCGCGGTCGCGCCAGGCACGACTCGCAGCCGGCGCCGTGGCTGGCGTCGGGTTCCCCGCGGGAGCGGGCCCGGGATCGGGATTTGCGGGAATCTGGTCGCTGGTCACGGCGGCTCCGGTCGGGGCGGTTCGCCGCGCATGGTAACCGCTGGCGTCGGGTTTTGAAACCCGAACCCGTTGATGCTATCATGGCTGGAGCCCTCCTCTGGGAACTGGACATCTTGGACCCGTACCCCCATCCATCGAGGAATGCCGATGCCCTCCGGACGTCCGCTGCCCGTATTCATCCTGACGGTGATGCTCGCCGTGTCTTCCTTCCCGCTGACCGGTTGCGGTTCGCAGGCCGATGCGCCCGGGGCCCTCGTCATGGACACCGCGGCGCACGAAGCCTGGGAGATCGCCCTGGTCGAGATGCGCATCGACAAGAACGAGGAGTTCGCCGACCCGGCGCGCACGCCGCTGCCGGCGGACAAGCTGCCGACGTTCGAGGGCCTCAACTACTACTTCCCGAAGCCGGAGCTGCGCTTCCGCGTGCCGCTGGTGGCCGAACCCAAGACCGACACCGTGACGCTCACCAAGCGCAAGGGCGAACAGGTGCAGTACGTGCGCAAGGGTTCGGTCGCTTTCACGCATGCCGGCAAGGTGCACCGCCTCGGCGTGTTCGGGCCTGCCGACACGGCCTCGGGCGACTACCTGTGGCTGCCTTTCTTCGACGCCACGACCGGCAAGGACACCTACGGCGGCGGTCGCTACCTGGACCTGAAGGTCGATGCCGACGGCCTGGTCGAAGTCGACTTCAACTACGCCTACAACCCGCTGTGCGACTACAACGCCGAGGCCTTCAACTGCACGCTGCCGCCGCGCGACAACACGCTCGACTTCGCGGTGGAGGCGGGCGAAAAACTGTTCGCGGGTGCGCACTGACCGCCCGTGGCTGCAGCGCGGTGAAAGGATTCCGATGAGCCGAAGCACGAAGTGTCCGCTGGTGCCGGCAGTGCTGGCGGCTGCGGTGTGGTTGCTGGCCGTTGCGCCGGCCGCCACGGCTGTCGAGGTGTTCGCCGGCTGGGCGCTGGCCGATGTGGGACTGCACGACGATCGCGGCGGCCCGGTCGTCGGGCTCGGTTCGCGCACGCCGCTGGCGCCGGCAACGCTCGATCTCGTCTACGGGCTGGAGTATGTGCAGAAGCGCGGGTCGCAGCCGACCTGGTTCGCCGATCCGCTGACGGGATTCACCGAGGCCGATGCCGAGGTGACCCTTCATGTGGTGCAGCCTGTGGCGCTGCTCGAACTGGCGGTGCTGCCGCCGGCGATGCCGCGCCCGTACGCGGGCCTTTCGGTGGCGCTCAAGCTGGCCGAGTCGTGGTCCGACTTCCCGGGCGAGCCCTCCACCGAGTGGGGCTACAAGGACGTCGATTTCGCCGCCCATTTCGGCCTCACGCAGGGTGTGGGACCGCTGCATCTGGACCTGCGCTACAGTCGCGGCCTGACCGGGCAGCTGGTCGTGGACCCCGGCGCCCCGGCCGCGGCGAAGGCCGAGGACCCGTTGCCGGGCGTTTCCGAACCCGTCGCCGGGGCCCACATCTCGCTGTGGCAGCTGGCCGCCCGGGTGGCTTTCTAGCGCCGGGGGGCAGCGGAACGGTCCTGGCCGGGCACCGGCCGAATCTGCCCGGGCGGGCGCGAAAGCGGCCGCCCGGGGCCTTTTTGGAACCCGGGTATCGATGGTATCGGGTTATGCTGCAAGCAGTTCTGGCATTTTTGATCGGCACGGAACTTGCTGTGCCGTCCCCGGAAGTCCGCGCCAACGCCCGACGGACCCGACGACAGGGACGGTCATGCCCCGTATCGACGCCTTCCTCAAGATCATGCAGGAGTACAGCGTCTCGGACCTGCACTTGAGTGCCGGCTGTGAGCCGATGCTGCGCATCAACGGCGTGCTGCAGCGCGGCGAGCATCGTCCGTTGTCCGAGGAAGAGCTCCGGATCACCATCTACGAACTGCTGTCGGAGACCCAGATCGCGCAGCTGGAAGAGCACGGCGACCTGGACCTGGCCTACACGCTGCCGGGCGTCGCCCGTTTCCGCATCAACGCCTACAAGAAGTACCCGGGGCTGGCGGCCGCCTTCCGCATCATCCCCAACGAGGTCCCGACGCTCGAGCAGCTGGGCATGCCGCAGGTGATGAAGAACATGCTGACGTCGCGGTCGGGGCTCATCCTCGTGACGGGGCCCACCAACTCGGGCAAGTCGACCACGCTGGCGGCGATGGTCAACCACCTGAACGAGACGCTGCACGGGCACATCATCACGCTGGAAGACCCGCTGGAGTTCATTCATCCGAACAAGAACTGCCTGATCAACCAGCGGCAGGTGGGCGAGCATTGCGAGACATTCGCCTCGGCGCTGCGGGCCTCGCTGCGCGAGGATCCGAACGTGATCCTGGTCGGCGAGATGCGCGACCTCGAAACGATCTCGCTGGCGCTCACGGCCAGCGAGGTGGGACAGCTCGTGCTGGGCACGCTGCACACGCGGTCGGCGTCGCAGACCATCAGCCGCATCGTCGATCCGTTTCCGGGCAACCAGCAGACGCAGATCCGGCACATGCTCTCGGAGGTGTTGGTGGGCGTGTGCTCGCAGCAGCTGGTGCGCCGCGCCGACAAGAAGGGCCGCGTGGCGGCAATGGAGATCCTGGTCGGCAACCCGGCCATCCGCAACCTGATCCGCGAGCAGAAGAGCCACCTGATCAACAACGCCATGACCACCGCGCGCAAGGAGGGCATGCAGCTGCTGGACCAGCACCTGGGGCAGATGATCGCCGACGGCACCATCACCGCCGACGAAGCGGTGCGTTACGCCGCCGAGCCCGCAGCCCTGGCCCAGCGCGCCCGCAACGAGACGCGCCCAACCCCGGTGCACAGCTGACATGGCCACTTCACGCCCGGAACGCCTCGACCAGATCCTGATCCGTCTCGGCTTCGCGACGGCGGCCCAGGTGTCCGAAGCCCTGCGGAAGCAGCAGGGCCTGGGCGGGCGACTGGGTACGCATCTCGTCTATGCCGGCCACGTGACCGAACAGCAGCTGGCGCAGGCGTTGTCCGTGCAGTTCCAGGTGCCGGTCTTCGAGGCTGGCAGGGACAAGCCGTCGGCCGAACTGCTGGAGCGCCTGCCCGAGGGATTCGCGCGACGGCACCTCGTGCTGCCGCTCGCGCTCGACGAGGAGAGCGGCGTGCTGTCGCTGGCGGCCGTAGACCCGCGCGACACCGCGGCCGTGGGCGAAGTGAAGCGGTTGCTGCGGTGCCGCGAAGTGGCGCTATGCGTGATCGCGGAAGTGACGTTCGAGAAGATGCTCGGCGGCCTGGGCCTGGACGACGGCGGGTTGCTGGGACCGCGGCGGCTGATCGAGCTGCCGGAACTGTTCGAGGGCCGGGCCGACCCGAACGATCCGAAGGCGCGCGGCCAGGAGGCGGTTGCGGCCGCGGACCCGGAGGCGGCACCACGTACGCTGCTGGTCACCGAGCGCGCCTTCCTGCGCAGCTTCCTGGCGCCGCTGTTCGAGCGCGAGGGCCGCGAGCTCATCGCCACCGCCGACGGCGCCGAGGCTGCAGCGGCGCTCGGGCGCGGGGGCATCGATCACATCCTGGTTGCCGACGACATGGCCGACGCGTGGCGCCACTGGCGTGCGCAGGGCCAGGTCGCGCACGTGCGCGTACCGGTGACGCGGTTGGAGTCGGTGAGCGGCGCGTTGCTCGGCGCCGTGGCGCCGTATGCGGCGATGCAACAGAGCCTGCTGCGCGCGCTGCGGCTCGTGGCCGAGGGCCTGGGCGAGGCGCAGGGTGCGCCGCCCGCCTACGACCTGCTGCGGCGCGACGTGCGCTCCCTCGCGGCGGCGCTGGGCCTGGAACGGCTGGCTGTCGACGGGCTCGAGGCTGCGGTGCTGCTGGTGGCGCCGGCGGCGCCGCCGGCGGCGAACGTCGATGCACTGCTGGCCGACGACGGCACCGGTGTGGACTGGTCGCGCACGCTCGAGAATGCCGCCGCGGTGGGCTTCCCCTGGCGCGTGGAATCCGCGCTGGCGGCGATGCGGCAGCTGTTGAGCGAACGCGTGAACCTGGACGAGTTCGGCCGGCAGGACGCCGAGACGGCGCTGGCCGGGCAGGTGCTGGCCCTGACCTGGCATCACCACCAGCGGGCCGGCGGGTCGGCCGGCGCCTCCGGGAACCGCGCGGTGAACCTCAAGGCCGCGCTGCGCGCCAAGAGCGGGCACCTGGCGCGGTCCGAAGTGATCGAGCAGTACCTGGCGCTCATCGAGCGCAGCGAGGAAGACCTGCTGGCCACGGCCGGCCACCAGGTGCTGGTGGTCGGGCGCTCCGATCGCGCGCTGCGGCAGCTGTCGACGCGGCTGGGCCACCTCGGCTACCGCACACTGACGGCCGCTTCTTTCGACGAGGCCGCTGCCCTGTGCGAACGGCAGGCGCCGGCAGCCGTGTTCGTCCACGATGCCAGCTTCCCGCAGGACATCCTGCGTGCGCGTGAACGACTCACGGCCGGCCCGCGCCTGCTGGTCTATGCCGTGACCACGCACGCGGACCCGGCACAGGTGCTGAACCTGTTCGACGCCGGATTCGACGACGTCTTCGCGCTGCCCCGCGATGTGGACCTGGTCGCCGCGCGCCTGCGCAAGGCGCTGCGTGCCGGTGCCGGTGCCGGTGCCGGTGAACCTGTTGCACCTGCGCGCCCCGGCAGCTTCCAGGCGACGTTCACTGCCTTCGCCTTCACCGACCTGATGCAGACGCTGAGCCAGAGCCTGAAGTCGGTGCGCATCGAGCTGGCCGGTCCCGGCGGCGAGCAGGCCGTGGTCTACCTTGATCGTGGACAGCTCGTGCACGCCGCGTGCGGTTCACTGCGCGGCGGCGAAGCGGTCTACCGCGTCATCGCCTGGGAGGACAACGGACGCTTTGCCGTCGAGCCCGCGGGCGAATTCCCCGAGCCCAACATCGGGCTGCCGCTCGAATCGATCCTCATGGAAGGCTGTCGCCTGCTCGACGAGAGCCGCATCTAGCCCGACAACGCCGCGCTTCAGTGGCGGATCAGCAGCATGGCCCCCAGCAGCACCAGCAGCACGCAGACCAGGGCCTGGAACAGGCGGTCGGAGATGCGCACGTGCAGGCGATGACCGATCCAGGCGCCGAGCAGCACCGCCGGAAGCACCGCCAGCGATGACCACAACCGCGGCGCGGTCACCAGGCCCGTAGCCATGTAGCTGGGCACGCGTACGATCGTCATCAGCAGGAAGATCGTCATCAGGTGGCCGCGGAAGACCGTCTTGTCGGCGGCGCTGAGATGATACCAGATGATGACGGGCGGGCCGCCGGTGCCGAACAGGCCGGTGAGCACGCCCGAGACCAGGCCGGTGGGCGGGCCGGCCCAGGCGGGCGGCTGCACGCGACCGCCTGCGGGCAGGCGCAGGAAGACCAGGCCCACGGCGATGAGGAACCAGCCGAGCACGGTCAACACCACGGTCGGGTCGCCGCGGCTGAGCAATCGCGCGCCGATGGGGATGCCGACCACGACACCGGCACTGATGCCCAGCAACGGCCGCCAATGCAGGCGGTGGCGGGCGCTCCAGGCCACCAGCACCTCGGCGGGCAGGTTCACCAGGAGCAGCAGGACGACGACGTCCTTGATCTCGGGGAACAGCAGCGCCAGTGAGCCAACTGCCGTCAGCCCCGAGCCGAACCCGAACAGCACGTAGATGACCTGCGCCACGACGAGGATGACGCAGGTCAGCGCGAACTGCATCGGGTCGGTGAAGATCGTCGTGGGCAAGGTCATCGCGCCTCAGAAGTCGTGATGGATGGTGGCGTGCAGCCAGGGGTCGGCGCCCGGGTCCGCCAGGAGCCAGCGCCACGGGCCGTCGAGCGGCGCGCCGCCGGCGGTCAGGTCCGCGCCCCAGGCGCCCAGGTGAAGCGCGATGCCGCCGGCTGCGTCCAGGTACGTGGTGCTGCCATCGTCCGTTGCCCCCCGTACGTACCCGCTCGTCGTGGTCATGGCGAGAGAGGCCCGCAGGCTCAGCCACCAGTTCAGGCGCTGTTCGCCGGCGAGGCGGAGTGCGACCGCCCGTACGTGATCCCAGGCCTCGTCGAGCGGTGCGCCGGCCCGCAGGCTGCGACGGCCGGTGGCCCGTGAGTATTCGCCCGTCACCGCAAGCAGGCGATCGGGATCCGGCTGCCACGACCACGCGGCGCCGAGCCGCCAGAAACGGTTGTCGTGGTCGAACGCCGATTCCGGAAGCCAGGTCTCGCCGATGACCGGACCGCTGAAGTCCTCCCGCAGGCGCTCTCCCGCAATCGACAGGACGGACACGTCGCCGATCGCGATGAATGCCCGCGCCCGCGCACTCCATGAGCGGTTCGAGGCCAGGGCGCCCGTGTCCCACGCCGCCGGGTCGCCCGGCGCCTGCATGCGGTTGCGCTGCCGGCGCATATCGCCGGCCACGTCCAGGTAGGCGCGCGGCGAGAGGTCGAAGCGCGCGCCCAGGCCGATGTCGTCGCGGTGATGCTCGAATTCGTCGCGCGCATCGGCGTCGGACGACCAGCCGCCGTAGGCGCTGCGCCAGGTCAACGCCAGGTCGACCGGGCCCAGCGTACGCCCGGCCAGCCAGCTGAACGAGGCGCCCGGTCCGTCGCGGTGCAGGCCCACGTGGTCGCTGTCGGCGGCGCGCGCGTGGATGGCGAAGGCCGCGGTCCACGGACTGGTGCCCTCGGCCGGGACCCAGGCCAGCCCGGCGGAAGGGCCGGTGCGCGGCAGGTCGCCGTAGGTCGTCCAGCCGTCTTCAGGGTCGATACGGCCGCTGTCGAGCCAGAGGCGACCGGCGTGGTCGCGCGCCGAGCCGGGCCAGCGGAAATACGCTGCGTCATCCTCGAGGTAGTCGCCGACCGCGAGGGCCAGGCTGCGCGCCGGTGTTGCCGCGGCAGGCGCTGCCGTCGCGGCAAGCAGGCCGGCCAGTGCGCACGCCGTGACGACCGGCATGGCCCGGCGCCACCGCGATCGGGCCGTGCCTGCGGCGGGCCGGGCCCTGGCTGCTGTGGATGGCAAGCGGTCTCCTACGGGAAGTCCGTCGGCCTGGTGAGCGCCGTGGCCAGGGTCGGCTGGGCGCTGCCGGAGTCGGGGGCGGCGCCGTCGAGGGGCACCACCTGTGCGTAGAGACGGGCCCGGTTGAGCACCTGGTTCACGTAGCGGACTGTGCGGCCGCCGGCATACGGCGCCGAGACGATCTTCCCGGCCCAGACCGAGTCGGCCAGCTTGGGCAGCGTCACCGAGACCGAGCCTTCCCAGCGGTTCGGGTCGCGACGTTGTTCCATGGCGATGCGCCGGGCGTCGGTGATGCGCGTGGGGCCGGCGTGATACTCGGCCAGCGTGAAGCACCAGCGGTCCAGAGAGTCGCAGTATGCGTAGCCATCATAGATGGTGCGCAGCAGGCGCACGCCGGCCGTCAGGTTGGCGCGCGGGTCATGCAGGCTGTCCGCCTGCGCGCCGGCGACCGAAGGCAACACCTGCATGAGGCCCATGGCGCCGGCGATGCTGAGTGCTTCGGGCTCGAAGCGCGACTCCTGGTAGATGAGCGCGGCCACCACGTGCCAGTCCATGCCGAAGGCCGCCGCGCGTGCGCGGATCAGGTCGTCGTACTGGCTGATGGCCCCGCCCAGGTCCGGGCGCAACTCGGCGTCGCGGAACCGGCGGATCGAGCGGGGGTCCTCGAAATAGCGTTCGTGCAACGTGGCGTAGAGGTCGCTGCGACGCTCGCGTCCGTCGGCATCGACATTCAGGTGGCTGCGCAGGAACGCGTTCAGGGCGGCACGGAGTTCGGGGCTGTTCTGCCGCACGAACCACACCGTCGGCCTGCGTTCGCCGAGCGCCAGGCTGACGCGCACATCGTCGCGATAGGTAAGCGCCGCCTGCGCCACGAGGTCGTCGACCACCGCGGCGTCCAGTCGTCCGCGGGCCACCTCGGCGACCAGGTCCTCGGCGTCGAGCCTGGCTGGCGAGACCCCGAAGCCCAGGCCCCAGCCGCCGGCGTCCGACATCTTCTGCAGCTCGCGGCGGAACGGGTCGTGCGCCGGCAGGGTCACCGTCAGGCCGCCAAGGGCCGCCGGCGCATCGGCGCGCACGTCGTCGGCCGGCAGTACCAGGACCTTGCGGGCAAAGTTGGTCGGGCGCGTGACGGCGACCCACTGCTCGTGCTCGGGTTCGGCGATCAGGCTGCCGCAGGCGATGTCGCCGACGCCTTCGTTGAGAAGAGAGACGATGTCGGCGCCGGGTTCGGTCACCACGGCGGCCACGGACAGGCCGCGCTCGCGGGCGAAGAGTTCTATCAGTTCGTACTCGAAGCCGGCCTGCCCGCCCTTGTGCAGGAAGTAGTTGCTGGAGTCGTAGCGGAACAGGACGCGCAGCGCGCCATCGGCCCGCAGGTCGCGCAGGTCGCGCTCGACCTTGGCGTGGGGAACGGCGGGGGCGGGCGGGGCCAGCTCGGCGTACGGCGCCGGCGCGCGATCCCGGCAGCCGGCGGCCAGCCAGAGGATCGCGATCAGGGCCACGCGACTGCGGCGCGGGAAGTCGTGTCGTGATGGGAGCATGCGTTCATCCTAGGGCAACCGGGGGCCGCTGGCAACGGGCTTCGGCAAGGGTGGCTCGGGTCCCTGGAATGGCGCCAGTCCGGGAAATAGGTGGCCGTGCACCCACCTGCGCCTGATAATATCAAATAGCCGGAACGACAACGGACCCGCAGACTTGTGGCGATACTCCGGGGAGAACCCTCTTCAGATGTGGCTGGTTCGCATCAGGCCATTGGGACTCGCCGTCCTGTGCGGTGCGTTGGCGCCAGCCTGGTCCCAGGCGACGGCCGAAGCCGGGCGAACGTCGGTCACCGGGCCGGAGTTCGCCGTGGCGAGCGCCGGCGAGCGCCGCCTTCTGGAGGCGTTCGGGCTTGCCGGCGATGCGGCGCATGCTCCCGGTGACGCCGCCGTTGCCGGTGACGACCCATCCACCGGGCGCTGCGGCACACCCCTGATCATCGACTACCTCGCGCAACGCGATGAGCTTTCACCGGCAACGGTGTCGCTCATCGACCAGTGGCTGGCATTCGATTCCCTCGGCGACACGCTGACCAGCGCCAGCGGCCACTTCCGCCTGGCGTGGTTGCGCGACGGCGACAATGCCGTACCCCTGGCTGACTTCGACCCCGCGGACGGCATCCCTGATTTCGTGGCGCATGTGGCGGAGTACCTGGAGGATGCCTGGACGGTTTCGTCCGAGGTCGTGGGCTTGCGGACCCCGCCCGGCCGCGCGCCCGTGGACGTCTCCTTCCGGCGGATGCACTTCTACGGCTATACCGTGGCGGTCGATCCGCAGGCCGGAGCGACGCGCATGGTGCTTCACAACTCTTTCGGCCGCTTTCCGCCCAACGACGACCCCGAGGGCAACGCCGCCGGCTCCATGAAGGTGACGTGCGCGCACGAGCTGCGCCATGTCAGCCAGTACGCGGGCAGCCGCTGGAGCGAGGGCGGGTGGACCGAACTCGACGCGACCTGGGCCGAGGAGCGCACCTGCAGCCAGGTGAACGACTACCACCACTACCTGCTGGGTGACAGCCCGGTCCGCCGTCCCCAACTGTCCCTCGACCACGGCCCGACCGGGACCGGCACCTACGACGATTCCGTCTTCCAGATCTGGCTCAACGAGCGCTGGGGTGACGCGCTCATCCGTGACTACTGGGAGAGGCGGGTCACGGCGCGCGACGAGGCCCCGCTGGCGTCGTGGGATGCCGTGCTCGAGCCGCGCGGCGCATCGCTGGCTGCCGGCTGGGCGCAGTTCATGGGCTGGAACTTCGCCACGGGCACGCGCGCCATCACCGGCGTGGGCTATCCCGATGCCGCGGATTTTCCCACCAGTGAACCGGTGGCGGTCCTGGCCCTGTATCCGTCGTCGACAGCGGGGAAGGTCGAGCACCTGGCGACGGCGCCGGTCCTGTTGTCCGGCTTCGAGGCACTCGGCGACCGCCTGTTGGCCCTCGATTTCGACGGCGATGACACCAATGGCAGCGGCCCCATGGCGCTCGGCCTCTACGTGCAGACGCACGACGGCGGCGGCTACCTGGAAACCGTGGGACTGGACCGGCACAACGATGCGCGGGTCGTGTTGCGGACGCCGGCGTCGTCATTGCGCTCGGTCGGCGTCCTGGTCGGCAACCCGTCCCGGGCCGGTGAAGCCCGGCCATGGACCGTGGCGGTGGATACCGTGCCGGGGCCGCCGAAGCCGCCCGCCGGCAGCCTGGCCGGAGCGCAGCCCAACCCGAGCAATCCGGGGACCTGGTTGACCTGCGAGATGTCGGCGCGGGCGGATGTTACGCTCGAGATCGTGGATGCGGCCGGACGGCGCGTTCGGCGCCTGTGGACCGGTTCCCTGGGGCCCGGAAGCCACCGTTTCCATTGGGACGGGCGCTCCGCGGACGGGCGGCCGGCCCCGGCCGGCGTGTATGTTGCCCGCCTGGGGCTGGGTGGCGGCTGGCAGAGCCGGAAACTGACCCTGGTGCGCTGAAGATGGGCGGTCGGCCAATCCGGCGGTTGTCCGGACAGCGGTCATGACTTAGCCTTGTGCCCTTGGCCTTGTCCCCTTGGCCTTGTCCCTTTGCCGAGCGGGCGCCGCGCGGGGAGGTCGCCCGTGGACGATGTGCGGATCTACACCGGCACACTGGTAGCGGATCTTGTCCTGGGCGAGTCGCGATCGCTGAAGGACCTGCGGGCGCCTTTGCGCGCGCTGGTCCAGCGTTTGCGCAACCGGGATTTCGCCGTGGCCCGCGTGGGTCCGGCGGACCTCGCGCAGCGGGCCTTCGTCGCCATCGCCGTCACGAGCGGCGATCCCGACCAGGTGGACGCGCAACTGGATGAAGCCGAGCGCCTCGTCTACGATTCCCCGTTCGAGGTTGCCGACCTGCGTCGGGGCGTGACCGTCGAGACGTTTCCTTCGGGATGAATGCCGGACGCGTTGCCGCGTGCGGGTACGGAGAACGGAGGCGACGTGCGCCTGGTCGACCTGAGTCATGCGATCGTCAGCGGCATGCCGCAGTGGCCCGGTGACGACCAGCCGTTGCGCGTGGTGCGGCACAGCGAGCACGGCACATCGCCGTGCGAGTCGAGCCGGGTGGAGTTCGGGTGCCACATCGGCACCCATGTCGACGCGCCGCGCCACTTCCTGGCAGGCGCCGGCGGCGTGGACGACCTGCCGCTCGAGCGTTTCGCCGGACCGGCGGTCGTGGTGCGGCCGGTACCGGGCGTCGGCCCCGGGCCGTTGCCGGCGTCGCTGCTTGACGGCATCGATCTCGAAGGCATCGGGTTCGTGCTGTTCGACACGGGGTGGTCCCGGTACTGGGGGCAACCCCGTTACTATGAAGACTGGCCGTGGCTTTCGGGCGAACTGGCCGGGCGACTGGCGTCGTGCGGATTTAAGGGCGTCGGCCTGGACACGCCCAGCCTTGACGGTTTCAACGGTCGGCGCGCGCATGACCTGTGTGCAGCGGCCGGCATGGTGAACCTGGAGAACCTGGCTAACCTCGGGGAACTGCCGACGCGCGGATTCAGCGTGCTGGCCCTGCCCCTGAAGCTGGCCGCGACCGAAGCCTCGCCCGTGCGGGCGGTGGCCCTGTTCGATCGATAGCGCGCGCCTTCGGGCAGCGGAAGCGGAGTAGGCGTCCATGACCAAGCCCCGACCCAAGCCCCCTGCCGGTGACTCCGAAGCGAGTCGCTGGGCGCCGGGCCGGCCCATGGGTCTGTCGCGCGCCTTGATGAAGGCCGGCTACGGCACGCGGCGCTGGGCCGACGAGATGGTCGCCGCCGGACGCGTGCGCGTGGGCCTCGATGTGGTCAAGGACCCCCTGCGCATGATCGAGGCCGATGCCGAGGTGTTCCTCGACAACCAGCCGCTCATCAAGGTCACGCTGGCGTACTACGCATTCCACAAGCCGCTGCGCGTGGTCTGCCGCGAACAGGACGGCCCGGGTCGTCGCCTTGTCGCCGACTTCCTGCCGGCCGACGTGATCGGGCTGCGCACCGCCGGAAGGCTGGATGCACGCACCTCGGGCCTGCTCCTGGTCTCGAACGACGGTGCATGGATCACGCGCGTGACCGGACCTGAGGACTGCGAGCACGAATTCCTGGTCCAGGTCGAGGGCGAGGTCAGCGACATGCAGCTGACCGTGATCGACGCCGGAATCGTACTGCCGGGCCTGGGCACGTTCCGACCCGTGGCCGTGAGCGTGCAGGCCCGCGAGAGCGGCCGCACGATGCTCAGCATCACGCTGCGCGGGGGCCAGGCCAGGCAGATGCGCCGCATGCTCTCGACGTTGCGGCACAAGGTGCTGATGGTGCGTCGCGTGCGCCTCGGCGGCGTGAGACTGGGCGACCTGGCGCCCGGCGGCCTGCGACCGCTGACGGCGGCCGAGGTGGCCTCGTTCCCGGTTCCGACACCGGGTTCGGCAGCACGCAACCGCGCCACCTCTGCGGGCGTGCGCCGTCGTCTGGCGCGGGGGCGCTGAGCGGACAGGCCTCGCCGATCTCCGGCACTCGATATCATGGTTGAAATCAGGGATTTAGATTTCGAAACTTATTGACCGTCTTCGCCTTAATGAATGATGACGAATTCAGTCATCTTCCCTGCCTGCTTTCCTCCCTTAATCGATCGCGCAAGTCGTTTTCAATAAGGCGATTATCGCTTGATCTCCACCTGCATCCGTCCAACATTGTCACCGTTGCAGCGCGCCACTTTACCTTGAGGGAGAGTGCCCCATGAGCTTCCCGCGTGGACTGCGTCGCCCGGCCCGGTGGCGGAGCGGCAGCCTGATCGCGGTGGTGTTGGTCCTGATCGCCGGAGCCGTGCCGGCCCTGGCCCAGGACGCCGATACCTGCCAGATGTGCCACGACGACCGCAGCCTCACCAAAAACGAGCGCGGTCAGGTCAAGTCGCTGTACGTCGATCTCGCGAAATTCAACCGTTCCGTGCACGGGCGCGAGGGCGTCGGCTGCGTGGACTGCCACCAGTCGCTGGCCGGGGTCGAGGACTGGCCCCACACCGAGGAACTGCCCGATGTCGATTGCGGCACCTGCCACGACGATATCGCTGCGGTGTATGCCGGCAGCCTGCACGGTGTGGGTGTGAAGCAGGGTGTGCCCATCGCCCCGCGCTGCTGGACCTGCCACGGGTCGCACGAGATCATGCCGCCCTCGGATCCCGCCTCGACGGTCAACCGCTTCAACATCCCGATCATGTGCGGACGCTGCCACAAGGAAGGCGAAGCGATCCGCGCGTACGCCGAGGTTTCGCAGGACAGCATCCTCGCCCACTACTCGTTCTCGATCCACGGCGAAGGGCTCTACAAACGGGGACTGACGCAGTCGGCCGTCTGTTCGGACTGCCACACCGCACACAATGTCCGCAACCACAATGACCCGAAGAGCTCCATCCACCGCGACAACATCGCGGGCACGTGCCAGACGTGCCACGGCATGATCGAGAAGGTGCACGAGAAGGTCATCGCGGGGCGGCTCTGGGAAAGCGAACCGGACAAGGTGCCGGCCTGCATCGAGTGCCACGAGCCGCACGAGATCCGGCGTGTCTACTACAACGAGGGCATGGCCGACACCGAGTGCCTGAAGTGCCATGGGCGGCAGGATCTGGTCGGCGCCACGCCGGCCAACGCCGGCAAGTCGATGTTCGTCGACCACGGCAAGCTGGCCGGTTCGGTGCACGCCAAGAAGGCCTGCATCCAGTGCCACACCGGTGCTTCGCCGAGCCACGCGCGGCCGTGCGACACGGTGCCGGACCGCGTGGATTGCGCCATCTGCCACGCCGAAGTGGTGGAGACCTACAAGTCCAGCATCCACGGCAAGCTGGGCAGCCAGGGAGACAAGGATATTCCCGACTGCAAGGTGTGCCACGGCTCGCACGGCACACTGCCGAACACGAATCCCGAATCGAAGACGTTCGTGCGCAACATCCCGGACCTGTGCGGGCAGTGCCACGACGAGGGCGGCGTCGCCGACAAGCGCTACCAGGGCACGCAGCACAGCATGGTGGCCAACTACAAGGAGAGCATCCACGGCCGCGCCCTGAGCAAGAGCGGCCTCGTGGTCACCGCGACCTGCGTCGACTGCCACACCACGCACGCGATCATGCCCAGCGCCGATCCGGCGTCTTCGGTGCATCGCTCGAAGGTGGATGTGACCTGCGGCAAGTGCCACGAGGGCGTCGACCGCACGTTCCGCACGAGCATCCACTTCACGGGCGAGGAGAAGGACGGGCACAAGTTGCCGATGTGCAACGACTGCCACACCTCGCACGAGATCGCCCGCACCGACGCCGAGGGCTTCAAGCTCCAGATCGTGGGCCAGTGCGGCAGCTGCCACGAGCACGTCACGGAGAGCTATTTCGAGACGTACCACGGCAAGGTGTTCGCCCTGGGCTACACCGAGACCGCGAGCTGCTCGGATTGCCACGGCCAGCACAACATCCTGAAGCCGGACAACCCGGCCTCGACGCTGTCGCGCGACAACATCGTGGGCACCTGCGCGCAGTGCCACAAGGGTGCGCATCGCCAGTTCGCCGGCTACCTGACGCACGCCACGCACCACGACAAGACCAAGTACCCGATCGTGCATTACACGTGGCTGTTCATGACCACGCTGCTGGTGGGCACGTTCAGCGTCTTCGGTGTGCACACGCTTCTGTGGCTCCCGCGGAGCTTCCAGGCCCTGCGCCACAGTCGCCAGCTGCGCAAGCAGGCCAAGGGCCAGAAGCAGTTCCGGCGCTTCAACCGCCTGAACCGGATGTTGCACATCATGGTCATCGTCAGCTTCTTGACGCTGGCCGTGACCGGCATGACGCTCAAGTTCTCGTACCTGCCGTGGGCGCAGACGCTGGCCAAGGCGCTGGGCGGCTTCCAGTCGGCCGGCACGCTGCACCGCATGGGCGCCATCCTGACGTTCTTCTACTTCTCGCGCCACATCTACGACCTGTACTGCCGCCGCAAGCAGTCGGGCAAGAGCTGGATCGAGTTCGTGTTCGGCCCCGAAGGCATGATGCTGGGCAAGCGCGACGGACAGGAGTTCGTCGGCACCCTGAAGTGGTTCCTGGGCAAGGGCCCGCGTCCGGATTACGGCCGCTGGACCTATTGGGAGAAGTTCGACTACTTCGCCGTGTTCTGGGGCGTGGCCATGATCGGCTTCAGCGGCCTGGTCCTGTGGTTCCCCGAGGCGTTCACGCGGGTGCTGCCGGGCTGGTTCATCAACGTCGCCCAGATCATCCACTCGGACGAGGCGTTGCTGGCCACCGGCTTCATCTTCACGATCCACTTCTTCAACACGCACTTCCGTCCGGACCGGTTCCCGATGGACCCCGTGATCTTCACCGGCCGCATGACGCTGGAGGAGTTCAAGGAGGATCGCCCGCGCGAATACGAGCAGCTCGTGCGCGAGGGTCGCCTCGAGGAGCACATGGTCGAGCCGCTGCCCGAGGGCTTCGTCAAGGCGCTCAAGACCTTCGGGTTCGTGGCGCTGACGATCGGGCTCGGGCTGGTGGTGCTGATCATCTGGGCGGTGGTGTTCGGGTACCGCTAGGCCTGTCTTCGTCCTGGAGTTCGCAAAGAACGCCGGCGAGCTGTCCTCGGGCCTTCGGCCCTGCGGATTGCTCGCCGGCGTTCTTTGCGAACTCCAGGACGCGCGGCGCATGGGTTTCGGAGGCGCGGCACCGGGTTCGGGGGCGCGGCGCGTGGGTTCCGGAAGTGCAGCGGTGGGGAATGGGAGAGGGCTTGCAGGGGCGGGGCGTGTGGGGGTATCGTCAGGTGGGGCACGGCTAGGGGCAGGAACGGAATGCGTGCACATGAAGACGTTCAAGAGCGTATCGATTGTAGTGGGATGTGTTCTGGCGTTGGTGCTGTCGCTCGGGCTGAGCGGGTGTGGGGACGATGACGCGGCGCCGCTCGAGCCGGCCGCGGGGCTGACGCTGGACTCCGAGAGTCTCTACAACGGCGCGTTGTGGGGGCTTGGCTTCGGTCGCTGCCGCAACCTCGACGGCTCGGCGGATCCGGCCGGCGCCTTCGACGACTTCCAGACGGGACAGATGATCACCGCGCGGTACACAGGGGTGTTGTCGCAACTGCGGTTGCCGATCCGCAACCTTGACGGTGCCACCGAGCCCGTCGAACTGCAGCTGCGCATGCTCCAGAACGGTATCAGGCCCGAACCGGATGACGGTCTGGTGCTGGGAGCCGTCAGCCTGCCGGCCAGCGCGTTCGTCGGGGTGGTGGCCAGTGATCCCGCAACCTGGGCCGCCTTCGACGTCAGCGCCATCGGCCTGGAACTGGCGCCGGGCCGCGAGTACTGCTTCACCGTGAGCACGTCCGACACGCTCGGCTTCGTCTACAGTGTCGAGATGACGATGAACTATAGCCGGGGCAGTGCCTTCCGCCGTAATCGCGCATTCACTGCGGAGTGGAGCGAGGTCGTGACCGGTGATCTCGGGTTCCAGGCCTACGTCGACGTGCGGTGACTTTTGAATAATCGGGTTCCGTGCCGGGTAAGGGCGCGATTGACGCAATACCGGCGTGGGCGTAGCATCGCGCCGGATCGTCGTCGACGGGAGGGGACGTCATGGCCTGGTGGTTCTGGATAGCATTGGGTGCCGTGCTGCTGGCGGCCGAAGTCATCATCTCGGCGGATTTCTACCTGGTCTTCTTCGGTATCTCGGGCCTGGTCGTGGGCGTGCTGGCCCTGGCCGGTGTGAACCTGCCGCAGTGGGGGCAATGGCTCCTGTTTGCCGGCCTCGCCGTGGCCGCACTGGTGGTCTACCGGCGTCGCTGGAAGCGCAGGCTCCAGACTGCCGACCGCGAGATGCTGCCCGAACTCGAGGGCGAGATCGGCATTGCCGGCGGGGAGATCTTTCCCGGGGCGCGCGGCCGCGTGGTCCTGCGCGGCTCGGACTGGGACGCCCGCAACGATGGGCCCGCCACACTGACGACCGGAAGTCGCTGCGTCGTCACCGGTGTCGAGGGCCTGACGCTCCACGTCAGGAGTGAATCATGAACTTCGGAGGGGAATCCATGCCAACCATGATCGCCGTCGGCGCCGTCGTCGTGCTTGTGCTGATCGTCATTGCGCGCACGGCCATCGTCGTACCCCAGCAGTCGGCGTTCGTGGTCGAGTACCTGGGCAAGTACCGCAAGACCATCCAGGCCGGTTTCCACATCCTGGTGCCGTTCGTGGAGAAGGTCGCCTACAGGCACAGCCTGAAGGAGATCGCCACCGACATCGCCGAGCAGGTCTGCATCACGCGCGACAACGTGCAGGTGGGCGTGGACGGCGTGCTGTACCTGAAGGTGCTGGACCCGCAGCGGGCCTCGTACGGCATCGCGGACTTCCACTTCGCCATCGCCCAGCTGGCGCAGACGACGCTGCGCAGCGAGATCGGCAAGATCGACCTCGACCGCACGTTCGAGGAGCGCGCCGCGATCAACCAGCAGGTCGTGCAGGAGCTGGACAAGGCATCGGAGCCGTGGGGCGTCAAGGTGCTGCGCTACGAGATCAAGAACATCAACCCGCCGCGCGACATCCTGGGCGCCATGGAGAAGCAGATGCGCGCCGAGCGCGAGAAGCGCGCGAGAAGCGAAGGCGGGCGATGCGCAGATCAACCGCGCCGAGGGCGAGAAGCAGCGGGTGATCAAGGAGTCCGAGGCGACGCGGCAGCGGCAGATCAACGAGGCGCAGGGCGAGGCCGAGGCCATCCTGGCCGTCGCCACCGCCACCGCCGAGGGCCTGCGCCAGGTCGCCATCGCGATCCACGGACCGGGCGGCAACGAAGCCATGCAGCTGCGCGTGGCCGAACAGTACGTGGCCGAGTTCGGCAAGCTGGCCAAGGCGGGCAATACGCTGGTGCTGCCGGCCAACCTGTCGGATATCGGGAGCATGATTGCGCTGGCGACGAGTGTCATCAAGCGTGCGCCGGGGGACGTCTCCGGGCGGTAGTTTGCAAAGCGACGGCGGACAAAGACGCCGGCGGGCTGTCCTCGGGCCTTCGGCCCTGCGGACAGCCCGCCGGCGTCTTTGTCCGCCGTCGCTTTGCGCGCTACGGTCCGGAACACAACTCCGGAATGCGGCCCTTCGGGGGCGGGTGGTGCGGGCGGACGCTAACGTGTAGGTGGGTGCGGCGTCGCACCTGGGCCCTGCGTCACCGCCAGCGCCCGAAATGCGGAACTCGACAGTTGGGCGGCGGTTGCCTCAGGACGTGCCGGGACGGCGCGGTGCCACGGCGGACGGCCGCGCCACGATCCCCTTCCCGAAGGAGTTCCCATGCGCCACCTGACCGCGGACAACCTGTTTTCACTTATGGCGCGGCAGAAGCCGCCGTGCATCTCGATCTACCAGCCCACGCACAGGCATCATCCCGACAACCAGCAGGATCCCATCCGCTTCCGGAACCTGACGCGGACGGCGGAAGAAGCGCTGAAGAAACAGTATCTGCCTGCCGAGGTTGAAGAATGGCTTGCGCCCCTCCATGAACTGGCGTCGAGCCTGCGTTTCTGGAACCATTCACGGGACGGTCTTGCTGTCTTCACGGGGCCGGGAGTCCTCGAGATCGTCCAGATCCAGCGGACGCTTCCGGAGTTGGCGATCGCTGCCGACAGCTTCCACATCAAGCCGCTGGTGCGCTACCTGCAGTCCGCCGACCGATTCCACATCCTGGCACTGACCAAGGACAGCGCAGCGGTCTTCGCGGGCAACCGGTACTCATTGGACGCCGAGCCCGCGAACGACGAATTCCCCGCGCGCCTGGAACAGGTGGCCATGGCCGAGCGGACTGAACCCGGGGTTTCGGTCGCCGGTTCGGGCGGCGCCGGCGGCCCGAAGATGGTGCGGGGCCATGGTGAGAACCGCGATGATCTCGAAACCGAAAAGTACTTCCGGGCGGTGGATCGCGCTTTCAGCGCCCTGTATTCGGGACCGACGGGACTGCCCGTCATGCTTGCGGCGCTTCCCGAACATCAGGCGCTGTTCCGGCACGTCTCGCAGAACGCGCTGCTGATGCCTGTCGGGGTGGGCGGCAACCCGCGGGCACATACGGAGGACAGCCTGCGGCAGCAGGCATGGGAGGCCCTGGAGCCGCACTATCGGGCCAGCCTGGACAAGTTGGGAGAAGACTATCGCACCGCAGTGGCGCGGCGGAACGGATCAGCCGATCTCTCGGATGCCGCGCGCGCGGGCATCGAGGGCCGTGTGGGCACGCTCCTGGTGGAAGCCGACCGGGTGATTCCCGGCTTCATCGACCGCGCTACGGGCGCCATCAGGCCTGCCGGGCCGGATTCGCCGCAGGCCGAGGACATGCTCGACGACCTTGCCGAAATCGTGCTCGGCAAGGGGGGCACGGTGGTCATCGTGCCGGCCGACCAGATGCCCACGGAGTCAGGGTTGGCGGCCAGTTACCGATTCTAGGAACGGCGCCGCCGGACCGCCCGAGGTATCGGTGCCTTTTACGGCGACCTAGCGTCGGCGCGTATAGACGAGCTCCATGAGGCGGGCCTCGTCGAAGCCTTCGGGAGCGCCGTAGTAGTCCCAACGCTGCTCGTTGGCGCCCACCCAGGTGAGGACCACGCGCAGTGCCAGGCGGCGGCCGCTGGCAGGGTCGGTCATGGCGCCGCGCAGCTCTACCGGCTGGCCGGGGCTGCCGGCGCGGCCGGTCAGTACCGACGTGCGGGTTCCCAGATCGTCGTACCACACGGCGGTGACGGTGCTGTCGGCATTGTCGAAACCGAGCAGGCCGAGGCCCGTGTATTCGATCTCGCCCTTGCGGCCCTTGTGGCGTTCCTGAAGGAAACGGCCGCCCAGGACCAGTTCGAGTTTCGACTCGCCGCTGGACAGCGAGGGCTCGCCCTCGGGGTCGTTCCAGATGCGGCCGGCGACGTTCCATTTGCCGGCACGCTGGGCCAGGAAGGCATGCCAGGGGCCGGGCTGCGCCGAACGTTCCCAGGCCTGCATGGCAACTTCGAGGTCCGACGGCGGCGTCGTGGCGTCCTGCGCGGCCGCAGTCGTCGCGAACGCAAACAGTGCGCAAGCGAACATCGTGGACACAAACACGGTGAACGCCGGCCTCGCGGCCGGCGCACACACGCTCAGCAGACGTCGCGGCATGCGACCGTCCTTCCGGGATGCGGGTCAGTTGTAGGCAGCTGCGATCCGGTGCTCGTTCAGCCCGGTCCAGAACGCCTGCACGCCATCGAGCATGCGGCGTCCGCCATCGATGAACTTAACCTCATCGAAGTCGGGCGTGAAATACAATTCCTCGAGCTCGTCCATCACGTGGCCCGCGTGCTGTTCCTCGATGCGGTCGTGCCAGGTGAAGAAGGCCAGCGGGAGCGCCGGACATTCCCGCTTCTTGAACGCCTCGAGGCCCGCGACGAGCTGCTTCCAGAAGCCGGCCGCGGCCCAGTTCTCGACGGCGAAGCTGGCGCCCTCGGCGATGTTCGGGTCCTCGCTGCCGTAGATGGCCGACAGCTGGTCGCAGAAGAAGACAGTCGAAGGCGTGCCGTGACGGCGCTTGCCCATGTCGTTGAAGCCGAGCCCGAGCACCTCGCCCATGCGCAGCAGCCACTCGAAATGAGCTGCCTTGAAGCGGAACGTGCCGCCGTCGACGGTGCCCTCGGTGGAGACGATGGCGGGGTCGCCCTCGCGGTCGGTGTCGCTCACTTCGCCCAGGCTGGCGCCGGGCTTGTGGAAGATGACGCCGATCTCGTTGGCCAGGATCTCCTTCGAGGCCCGCATGCCCTCGAGCGAACCCGCGTTGATGCACTTCTGCAACTGGGCCACCAGGAACAGGTTCGAGAAAACCGAGAACTGCACCACGAAATGGCGGACGATCTCCCGGTCGGCCTGCCCGGAGGCGAACCACTCGCAGAAGCGATTATTGGTGATCACCGGGTGGGTCATCAATTCCCGGTTGCAGGTGTCGACGAAGGCGCTGAAGGCGTTGGCCTGGACCGACGTAATCTCGCCGGCGGCCACGCGTTCCCGGATATGAGCGGATACTTTCAACGGCATGCGGGTCCTCCCAGAAAATCAAGCGCCAACCGTCGCAGCACCTGGCGGCCCGGGCGGGGGCAGCCGGGGCGGCCCCACAAGGCGTTCCGGGGTCCAGGTATCCCGGAGTCTGAGTGAAACAGGATATCATGACTCGCATGTAAACGCACGGTGTCAGTCGGGGTAAGCGGATTCGGATCTGTTCCACCAGGGCTTGCCCGCTGGGCCCGGGCAGGGCACAATGGGCAGGTTGACCCCGACGCGCGGCCTCGAAAGGAACCTGCATGGCCAGCACCACCCGCAAATGGCTCGTCGGCTGCGGCATCGGCTGCGGCGGCGCCATCGTGCTGTCGATCGTGGCCCCCCTGCTGTTCGGCCTGGTGATGATGCGGCCGCTCAACAAGGCGATCGAAGTCCAGGACCAGTTGGCTGCCGAGATGGGCGCTCGCGACGCCTTCTCGCCGCCCGCCGGCGTCGTGGCGCCCGACCGCCTCGAGGCCTTTCTGGCGGTGCGGCAGGCCGTGATGCCGATGTGTCCGAAGTTCACGAAGTTCGCCGAGGACCTGGCGCGCATGGACGACCTGGGCAAGCAAAGCGACAAGCCGGACAAGGGCGAGGTGTTCCGCGCGCTCACCCGGGTCAGCGGCAGCGTGATGGGCATGGCGGCCGACATCGGCCAGTTGAACCAGTTACGCAACGAGGCCCTGCTGGCCCATCGCATGGGGCTGGGCGAGTACACCTGGCTGTACGTGCTCGCCTATCATTCCTGGCTCGGCAACCCGGTGCCCGACAGTGCCGACGAGGATGACGGCGACGGGGACGGCGACGGCCCGCGCGTGGAGAAGCAGCGGGCCCTGGTCATCGGGATGATGCGTCGCTATGCAGAGGCCGAAGCGGCGGCGGGACGCGCGGACCAGGCGACCCTCTGGCGGACCGAAGCCGACCGCATGGAAGGCGCCGCAGCCGAGATCCCGTTCGGTGCGGGCGGCCTGCCCGCCGCGTGGGCGGCCGCGTTCGAGGCCCGCGGCGAGGAACTGCGCGCGGCCTGGTGCGGGCCCATGGCCGAGTTCGAGCTCGGCCAGGTCCGCAAGTCGGGGATGTCAGTCCATTCGGAGTAGGCCGCCGGCTCAGCCCCGGTCCAGGCCCACCAGGGCGTTGAAAGCGTCGATGCGGCGGTCCCAGTCATCGACCACGTCGAAGGTCTCGGTCCAGAATTCGGGATCCCACAGGCGGCGCAGCTCCTCGACGGTGCGGCCCTGCTGCTCGACCCAGGTGAAGTACTTGAAGTTGTGCAGCGTCTTGCGGTCGAGGTAGCTCAGCTCGCGCACATGGTCGGGCACGCAGCCGAGCAGCCAGCGTGCGTGGTCGACCAGCGCGTTCTCGCGCGTGTAGGGGCCGCGGGCCGCCGCCATCTCCGTCACCCGCGAGGCGTACATTTCCGCCGAGTCGGTCAACGGCATGAAGATCAGGTCGCGTCCGTCCAGGTCGTAGTGGCGGGCGGTCTTGATCGCGGCCACCACGTTGCACAGCGACGAGATGCCCAGCAGCGGCAACTGCTCCAGCAGTTCCGCCTTCACGCCGGCCTCGGCAAGTACACGGTGGCCGGCGGGCTCGTTGCACAGGCGCAGCAGGCTCAGGCACTGCTCGTCGTCGATGGCGGCCACGAAGTCGGTGTTGCGCACGTTGTGCACCCAGGGCACATGCTTGTCGCCGATGCCCTCGATGCGGTGCCCGCCAAAACCACAGGCGTAGAGCGTGGGGCACTGCAGCGCCTCGACGGCCACGACCAGCGAGTTCGGGTGGCGCGTCTTCAGGAAGTCGCCGGCGCCGATCGTTCCCGCCGAGCCCGTCGACGACACCCACGCCGCCAGCCGGGAGCCGGGGCCGCCGATGCGTTCGTAGATCTCCTGCACGGCGCCGCCGGTCACGTGGTAGTGCCAGGTCGGGTTGCCGAATTCCTCGAACTGGTTGAAGATCACGCACTCGGGCCGGGTGCGACGGATCTCCCAGCACTTGTCGTAGATCTCCTTCACGTTCGACTCGCAGCCGGGCGTGGCGATGACCTCGCTGGCGATGCCCTTCAGCCACGTGAAGCGCTCGGCGCTCATCTCTTCCGGCAGGATGGCCACCGATTCGCAGCCCAGCAGCTTCGAGTCGAAGGCGCCGCCGCGGCAGTAGTTGCCCGTGCTCGGCCAGACAGCCTTCTGCGTCACCGGGTCGAACTGGCCGGTGACCAGGCGGGGCACCAGGCAGCCGAAGGCGGCACCCACCTTGTGGGCGCCGGTCGGGAACCACTTGCCCACCAGGCCGATGATGCGCGCATCGACGCCGGTCAGTTCGCGCGGGAATTCGACCCAGTTGCCTTCGTTGAAGCCGCCGCTGACAGGATCGTTCTTCCAGGTGATGCGGAAGAGGTTGACCGGATCCAGGTCCCACAGGCCGGTCTTCGCCAGTTTCTCACGCGTCGCGGCGGGGATCAGGGCGGGGTTCTTCATCTGCGCGATGGTCGGGATGACCACGCCCCGCTCGCGACAGCGGGCCGCGGCGCGCTTGACCACCGTATCGTTCACCTGGCTCAACTTCGGATCCATGCTGCCTCTCCCTGCTGATTGCGGTTGCCGGCACGCTAGTATATGGTGCGGGGGCCGGGTCGGGTCAACCGCCGGGTGGCGGGAGCGGGTTGGACCGTTCCGGCCTTCTTTCGGGCGCACGAACCGGGAACCCGGGAACCCATGAACCGCATCGCCGTCATTTCCGATGTGCACAGCAACCTGCAGGCCCTGACGGCGGTGTTCGCGCGCATCGATACGCTGGCTGTCGACGGCATCTACTGCCTGGGCGATATCGTCGGCTATGGCGCGCGTCCCTCGCAGTGCCTGGACCTGGTGCGGGAGCGGGCGACCGCTTCGGTGCAAGGCAACCACGACGCGCTGATCGCCGACGCGACCCTGCGCCTCGACTTCAACATCTACTCGCTGGCGGCCGTGGCCCACAACCGCGGGCTGCTGTCGTCGGAGCAGCTGGATTGGCTGCACAAGTTGCCGACCCGCCTGCGGGTCGACGCCCGCACGCAGTTCGTGCACGGGGCGCCGGGCGACCGCGACCGCTACCTGGTCTTCCTGGACGACCTGCAGGAAGCCACAACCGCCCTGCTCGAGGACGACGGCCCCGGGGTCTGCTTCTTCGGCCACACCCACCACCAGGTCCTGTTCGACGGCCAGAACCTTCTGCGCCCGCAGCCGGGCGAGGTGCGCGTGGATCCGTCGCGTCGGGTGCTGATCAATCCCGGCAGCGTGGGGCAGCCGCGCGACGGCGATCCGCGTGCCGCATTCGCCGTTTTCGAGCCGGCAGCCGAACGGGTGGTTTTCCACCGCGTCGAGTACGACATCGAAGGGGCGCGGCAGGACATCCTGGCGGCCGGTTTGCCCCGCCTGCTGGCCGATCGGCTCCTCCAGGGCCGCTGAGGCCCGCCCGGGGTCACGCGCCCGCCCGAAAGCCCCGAAAATCACGGGAATTTCCCCGCCGCATGCCCTATATTGGCAACGTGCGTTCGTCCGGTCCGCTGCGCCGCCTTCCGCGCGCGGCAGCGAGCCGTGTCGTTTTTCCGTTTGTCCGCCGGCGTCCAGGAGGACCCCGAACATGGCCATCGAAACCACTCCGAGCATGGTGAAGGAAGTCTACGCGAAGTCGCGCAGCCGCCTGGCGGTCGTGCGGGGGCGGCTGGGCCGGCCCCTGACCCTGGCCGAGAAGGTGCTGTTCGGCCACCTGTCCGACCCGGCCGGGCAGGAACTGGCCCGCGGCGAGGCGACGCTGGCCCTGCGGCCCGACCGCGTGGCCATGCAGGACGCGACCGCGCAGATGGCCATCCTGCAGTTCATGCAGGCGGGCCGCGACGAGACGGCCGTGCCCACGACCATCCACTGCGACCACCTGCTGCTGGCCCGCAAGGGCGCGGTCGAGGACAAGGCGCACGCGCTGGACGTCAACCGCGAGGTCTACGAGTTCCTCAGTTCGGCCGGCGCCCGCTACAAGATGGGCTTCTGGAAGCCGGGCTCGGGCATCATCCACCAGATCGTGCTGGAGAACTACGCGTTCCCCGGCGGCCTCATCATCGGCACCGACAGCCACACGCCCAACGGCGGCGGGCTGGGCATGGTGGCCTGCGGCGTGGGCGGGGCCGACGCCGTCGACGTGATGGTCGGCATGGACTGGGAGGTCAAGCACCCGAAGCTGATCGGCGTCAAGCTGACCGGCGCACCCTCGGGCTGGACCGCGCCGAAGGATGTCATCCTGAAGCTGCTGGGCATCCTGACGGTGAAGGGCGGCACCAACGCCATCATCGAGTACTTCGGGCCGGGCACGGCGGCGCTCAGCTGCACCGGCAAGGCGACCATCACCAACATGGGCGCCGAGCTGGGCGCGACGACCAGCATCTTCCCCTGGGACGAGAGCATGGCCCGCTACCTGCGTGCCACGCGCCGCGGTGAACTGGCCGACCTGGCCGCCGCCAACGCCGACCTGCTCGCCGCCGACCCGGAAGTGGCTGCGGCGCCGCAGAAGTTCTACGACAAGGTGATCGAGATCGACCTTTCGAAGCTGGAGCCGCACCTGGTGGGGCCGCACTCGCCGGACATCGCGCACCCCGTCAGCCAGATGGGTGCCGACGCGGCGCGCGAGGGCTATCCCCAGACGATAACCGCCGCCCTCATCGGCAGCTGCACGAACAGCAGCTATGAGGACATCTGCCGCGCGACCGACGTTGCGAAGCAGGCGCTGGCCAAGGGCCTGAAGATGAAGACCTCGCTGTGGGTCTCGCCGGGCTCGGACCAGATCTACGAGACGATCAAGCGCGACGGCCAGCTGGCCGTGCTGGAAGAGGCCGGCGCCACGGTGCTGACCAACGCCTGCGGTCCCTGCATCGGCCAGTGGCAGCGCGACGACATCAAGGACGGCGAAGTCAACAGCATCGTCACGAGCTTCAACCGGAACTTCAAGAAGCGCGCCGACGGTAACCCGGGCACCAACGCGTTCATCGGCAGCCCCGAGATCGTGATGGCGTACGGATTGTCGGGGTCGCTGGCGTTCAACCCGCTGGTCGACAGCCTGACCGCCGCCGACGGCTCGCAGGTGAAGCTGGCAGCGCCGGCCAAGGCCGATGAACTGCCGCCGAACGGTTTCGTGTTCTCGGAGGCGGGCTACCAGGCGCCGCCGACCGACGCCTCGACGGTCAAGGTGCTCGTCGACCCGAAGAGCGACCGGCTGGCGCTGCTCGAGCCGTTCCAGCCCTGGGACGGCAAGGACTACCTCGGCATGCCGCTGCTCATCAAGGCGCTGGGCAAGTGCACCACCGACCACATCTCGATGGCCGGTCCGTGGCTCAAGTACCGCGGGCACCTGGACAACATCAGCAACAACATGCTGATCGGCGCGATGAACGCGTTCGGCGAGGCCATCAACCAGGTCACCTGCCAGCTGGACGGCAGCAAGGGCGAGGTGCCGCAGGTCGCGAGGGCCTACAAGGCTGCCGGGCTGAAGTGGGTCGTTGTCGGCGACGAGAACTACGGCGAGGGCTCCTCGCGCGAGCATGCGGCGATGGAGCCGCGGCACCTGGGCGGGGTGGCCGTGATCGTGCGCAGCTTCGCGCGCATCCACGAGACCAACCTGAAGAAGCAGGGCCTGCTGCCGCTCACCTTCGCCAAGCCGGCGGACTACGACAAGGTGCGCGAGGACGACCGCATCGACCTGGTCGGACTGGCGAAGCTGGCCCCCGGAAGGCCGCTGACGATGGTGCTGCACCACGCGGACGGCACGAAGGAGGACGTGGTGCTCGAGCACACCTTCACCGACGAGCAGATCTCGTGGTTCCGCGCCGGCTCGGCGCTGAACAAGATCAAGTCCGGCGGGCGCTGAGGCGACCTGGGCCTGAGCTGGTCACGGCGGCCGCGTCCCCAGGGGGCGCGGCCGCTCTGCTTCCTCGAACCCTGCTTCGTTGATCCGGATAATCGATATCAAATAAATAGCAGATGATTAGTCGGATTTTATCACGCAAACGGGAGACATTATTAAGCAAAATATCATACTTATGATGATGCAAATTTGCGATCGGGGACGAAATCGCTGGCCCTCCATCGGCCCGCATGGTATTCTCAACGCTGAGTATCGCAAGCTGTCCTGTCACGTCCGTGTCCGCGGTGCATCGCACCCGTGCCCGGAGCGATGTCGCCCCAGCCTTCCGGAGGAACCCGATGTCCTCGTTGCGCCTGAGCCGCCGGCTCTTCCCCTTGATCCTGCTGGCCGTGCTGGCCGCCGGCTCGGCCGTGCTGGCCGCCGACGCCCCGCGCGCGTCGATCAACCCGCTGGCCGTGCAGGGCCCGGTCGCGAGCGAGTTCGCGGTGAAGGCCGCCTCGGCGGTGCCCTCGTTCGGCGCCATGCCGGTCGATCGCGTCGCGGCGCAGGCCGAGGACGTCAGCCGCGCCGAGGCGGACCTGCCGCCGCGCTTTGCCCTGCCGCAGGTCGTGGACCTGGATCCCGAGACCAGCGGCACCTGGGAAGACCTCGACAGCCGGTTCACGATGTGGCGCCTGCGCCTGAACGCGCCCGGCGCGCTGTCGCTCAACCTCGGCTTCACGGCCTACCGCCTGCCCAAGGGCGCGCGGCTGAGCCTGTACCCGACCGACGTCAAGGGCGGGGACGATCCGCGCGGCGTGCGCGTGTTCACCGACCGCGACAACGAGGAGCATGGCGAGCTGTGGACCCCGGTGGTCGTCGCCGACGACATCATGGTCGAGCTCGTGCTGCCCATCGAGTCGCGCCACGACTACGAGCTGGCGATCGGCTCGGTCAACCGCGGCTACGCCTTCTTCGGCGAGTCGATCGAGCAGATGATGCAGGACAAGGCCGCGAACAAGGCCGGCACCTGCAACATCGACGTCGTCTGCCCCGAAGGCGACGACTGGCGCCTGGAGATCAACTCGGTCGGCGTCATCTCGACCGGCGGCACGACGTTCTGCACCGGCGCGATGGTGAACAACACCGCCGAGGACGGCACGCCGTACTTCCTGACGGCCAACCACTGCGGCATCAACACCGGCAACGCCGCTTCGCTGGTCGTCTACTGGAACTTCCAGAGCCCGACCTGCGGCGCGCAGAGCGGCGGCAGCCTGACGCAGTTCCAGACCGGCTCGGTGTTCCTGGCCGCCAGCAGCACCTCGGACTTCACGCTGGTGCGCATGGATGATCCCGTGGATCCGGCGCACGAGGTCTCGTTCGCGGGCTGGAACAAGTCCACGGCCGACTTCCCCTCGGTGGTGGCGATCCACCACCCGAACGGCGACGAGAAGAGCATCAGCTTCGAGAACAATGCCACGACGACCACGGCCTACCTCAGCAACACCGTCGTGGCCGGCGGCAACCACATCCGCGTGATCGACTGGGACCTGGGCACCACCGAGCCGGGCTCGTCGGGCTCGCCCCTGTTCGACCCCGACCACCGCGTGGTGGGCCAGCTGCACGGCGGCTATGCCGCCTGCGGCAACAACGACTCCGACTGGTACGGGCGCCTGTCGACCTCGTGGTCGTCCATCGCTTCCTACCTGGACCCGACCGCCAGCGGCGTGACCGTGCTCGACACGTTCGCGCCCTGGGCCACCGGCCTGCAGGTGGCCGGCGGCAACTTCGCGGCCGAGGGCCAGGCCGGCGGGCCGTTCCTGCCGGTCGGCACCAGCTATGTGCTGACGAACAACAGCGCCTATCCCGTGAACTACACGGTCGTCGACGACGTGGCGTGGATCGACGTCACCAACGGCAACGGCTCCATCGCCGCCGGCGGTTCGGCCACGGTCCTGGTCGGCCTGAACGCCGCGGCGAACTCGGTCGGCAACGGGCTCTACGCGGGCACGCTGACCATCACCAACACGACCGACGGCCAGGGCAACACGACCCGCGGCCTCAGCCTCAAGGTGGGCGTGCCGGTGCTGACGCTGAGCTTCCCGCTCGACACCAACCCGGGCTGGACCCTGGGCACGGGCTGGGCGTTCGGCGTGCCCAGCGGTTCCGGCGGCCAGTACGGCGAAGCCGACCCGACCAGCGGCTTCACCGGCAGCAACGTGCTGGGCTACAACCTGGCCGGTGACTACCCGAACAGCATGGCCGAGTCGCACCTGACCACCACGGCCATCAACTGCTCGGCGATGCAGGGTACCGTCCTCAAGTTCCGTCGCTGGCTCAACGTCGAACAGCCGTCCTACGACCACGCCTATGTGCGCATCAGCACGAACGGCGGCGCCAGTTGGACGCAGGTGTGGACCAATACGGCCGAGGTGGCGGACGCCGCCTGGACGCAGGTCAGCTACGACATCAGCGCCGTGGCCGACGGCCAGGCCAACGTGCTGATCCGCTGGACGATGGGCACCACCGACTCCAGCTGGCAGTACTCGGGCTGGAACATCGACGATGTGGAGCTGTGGGCCATGCCGACCTACGTGGCCGGCGTGGGCGACCTGCCGGGCACCCGGCTGGCGCTGGGCAACCACCCGAACCCGTTCAATCCCCTGACCAGGGTCGAGTTCGCGCTGGAAACGGCCGGCCCGGTCAGCCTGGACGTGTACGACATGCAGGGCCGCCTCGTGCGTCGCCTGGTGGCCGCCGAGATGGCCGCCGGTCCGCAGAGCGTTGTCTGGGACGGCCTGGACGGCGCCGGCCGCAAGGTTGGCAGCGGTGTCTACCTGGCCCGGCTGCAGGCCAACGGCACGATGGCCGAGCACAAGATGGTGATGCTGAAGTAGCCTGCATCGACGGGATCTCCCGCCGGGGAAACCTGGAGAAACGACAGCGGACCGGCCCTCGGGTCGGTCCGCCGCCGTTTGCGAATGCGCCTGCGCTGCGCGCCCACGCCTATTGGGTCTCGAGGAAATCCCCGCCCACGCCCACCGGCACGTGGCGCAGCGTGCCGATGGTGATGCCGGCGAGCATCCGTTCGTCGGCGTTGACGCCCACGAAGAAGCCCGGCTGCAGGCCGCCCACCTTGATGAGGCCCGGGTAGATGTTCAGCCTGTAGCGATAGTCCTTCGAGCGGGCGAACAGGAGCGAGGCCAGCAGCGAATTGTCGCGGTCGTAGAAGATGCCGCCCGACACGGCGAGGTCGACCGTCTTGCTCAGGTTGTCGATCTCGAGCAGGTTGCGCGCGCGCAGGCCGAGGCCGGCGCTGACGCAGCGGCCGTGCGCGTCGGTGTAGGACAGGCCCAGCTCGGCGTGCGAGCCCCAGTGGTAGAACAGGCTGTGCCGGCGATCGCGGGTCAGGTGGAACTTGACCATGTAGTTCTGGCCGTTGTTGTGCAGCTCGCCCGATTCCGGCAGCCAGACCGGCTGGTATGACCAGTCGGCCATGTTCAGCTTCTCGCTGAAGAACCTGGCCACGCCCTCGTGGCTGAAGAGCCAGACGCCCGCCGGGTTGAAGATCCAGAAGTCGGCCACCGGGTCCACGTTCGGGCCCACGTAGCCGTCGTTCTCGACCACCTCGTTCAGGAAGTGGTAGGCGAAGATGGTGGCCCCGGCCCACGTCTTCGAATGCTCCACACCGTGGTAGCGGAAGTACTCCT
This sequence comes from bacterium, assembly GCA_016703265.1. NCBI lineage: Bacteria > bacterium. The sequence goes on along the minus strand of JADJCK010000011.1, from coordinate 85,282 downwards.
CCATCATGCGGTAGCTCATGCCGCCGCCCAGCAGGTGGTTCATGTAGTTGGGCCAGTACTGGGCGCCGCCGGTGCTGACGGAGACCGGCAGCACCTCGCGCTTGAAGAAGTCCCAGAAACCGCCGGTCGAGATGGCCCATTGCGGGTGCGCCAGGTTGTCCAGCACATTGCGGGCGCCGGTCCCGTAGCGGATGTCGCCAGGCCGGTTGCTGCGGTTCTCGATCTGCATGATGCCGAAGCCGCCGTTGACGATCAGGCGCAGCGGGTGCACCAGCGACTGCGAGCCGTAGTCGAGGCCTCGGTAGAAGTAGTAGGTGCCGCGGTGGCCGGGAATGGTGTCGGGCCGGGCCTCGAGCGCCGACGCGGCCGTGGCAAAGCCAGCGATGGCCACGGCGAATGCGAGGGCGAGGAGCGCCGCGGGCGCCCTGGAATTGGTGGTGCGCGTGTTCATACGAGGTCGATGATCGACCCGAAATCGGGATCGAACAGCCGTTTGTAGATACGCGAGGCGAAGCCGTCGGTCATGCCGGCCAGGTAGTCGCAGATGACGCGGGCGCGATACCGCGGATCGCCCTCGGCACGGGCCACCTCGGACTCGAAATCCCGCGACAGAAGCGCGAGCCGCGGCGTTTCCGTATGAAGGTAGTTTTCGGCCAGGGCGGTGAAGATGCGCTCGAGCATCCAGCCGCCCTTGTGCTCGAGCTGGCACACCTGTGGCGAGCGGAACACGAGCTGGCGCGCCAGGCGCGCGTAGAGCTTCTGCTCGCGCACCACGGCGGGGTCGAGGGCCACGCCGTAACGGTAGCGGTTGGTCCGGTCGCTCATGAAGTTACCGCGCTCCACCAGCGTGCAGGCCTCGACAAAGACGCCGATGCGGCGGTTCATGACGCGCTCGAGGTCGCCGGCGGCGATCGCCTGCAGCAGCCCTTCCAGCAACTGCGCCTCGTCCCCGACCAGCGACTGCTCCTGTGCCCAGCGGCGCACGCGGGCCTCGGTGACGAAACCGGCGTTGGCGCTGTCGACCAGGTCGTTCAGCGAGTAGGCGGTGTCGTCGGCCCAGTCCATGATCTGGCATTCGAGGCTGCGCAGCGCGTTGCGCTCGCGTCCCGGCGTCAGCTCCGCCGGGAAGGGGCGGTTGTCGAACACGAACCGGAGGAACCGCTCCTGCTCGTCGTACAGGAAGTGCCGTGTCGGGTCTTCCCACTCGCTGAAGAGCGTCTTGTACTTCAGCACGCCGTCCATGAACGCGCGCGAGGGGTTCAAGCCGCGCCGGCTGCGCCCGCTGGTGAAGATGATCTCGGTGATGAGCCGCAGTGTCTGGGCGTTGCCCTCGAAGCCGCCCCAGGGCTGCATCAGGCGGTGGAGCGTGGCCTCGCCGGCGTGGCCGAACGGCGGGTGGCCGATGTCGTGGGCCAGGGCCACCGATTCCACCAGCGCCGTGTCGATGGCGAACGTCGGCCCCAGTTGCGGACTGGTCGCATTGAGCCGCCGGGTGATCGAGCCGGCAATCTGCGCCACCTCGATGGAATGCGTCAGGCGCGTGCGGTAGAAGTCGTATTCGCCGGACAGGAACACCTGCGTCTTGGCCTGCAGCCGGCGGAAGGCCGCGTTGTGGATGAGCCGATCGTGGCCCCGCTGGAACACCGAGCGGTAGTCGGGTTGCCTCGGTTCCAGTTCCTCGGTGTCGAAATCGTTGTAGAAGAGGTTGATCGGCATACCCGTCATCGGGACCCGGCTCTTTCCCGCGCGCGACGCTGGCGCGCGGCTTCATACAGGAGAATGGCAGCCGCCGTGGCGACGTTGAGCGAATCGCCGGCGCCGTGCATCGGGATGCAGACGGTGTCGTCGCAGTCGGCCCGCAGGGCGGCCGAGAGGCCCTCGTGCTCGGCGCCCAGGACCAGGGCCACGGGGCCGGTCAGGTCACAGGCGTCCCAAAGATCGGCGCCGTCCGGGCTGGCCGCCACCAGCCGCACGCCGTGGTCGCGAAGCCAGGCGATGATTTCCTGCCGGGGCGCGGCCACCGTCGGCACCGTGAAGTACGCCCCGCGCGAGGCGCGCAGCACGTTGGGATTGTCCAGGTCGGCGCCACCCACGGCCAGCACCGCGTGGGCACCGACACCGTCGGCGATGCGCAGCACCGCACCCAGGTTGCCGGGCTTCTCGACGTCCTCGAGCACCACCACCAGCGGCGGGGGCGCGTCCGGGAGCTCAAGGTCCGCGAGCGACCGGGAGCGTCGCGCGGCCACCGCCAGCAGACCCTCCGAGCGCTCCCGGTAGGCAAGCTTGTGCAGCACCGCGGCCGGGGCTTCCACGGCGGGCACGCCGTCACTGCGGAGAGCGGCGTAGAGCGCGGTGCCCTCGGCATCGAGCAGTTCCGGACAGGCCCAGACCTCGAGGAAGGAGCAGCCGGCGGCGCGCGCGCGGGCGATGACCAGCAGTTCCTCGACCAGGAACCGGCCTTCCTGTTCCCGCTCCCGCCGGTCGCGCAGGCGCACGAGCGCCTTCACGCGCGGGTTGGTCGGGCTGGTGATCTGCTGCGCGGGGGCCACGATTCAATCCTCCTGCCGACAGACGGCATTGACGCTTGCCGGCAGCGCTACCGGGCGCCGCCGCGCGTAGTCGAAGCAGACCATCCCCGTTTCGATGAGCGCCACTTCGGCGCCGTCGGCGGGTCTCGTGACGCGCATGGCCAGCCGGAAGCCCAGCCGGCCCGGTTCCACGGCGACCACGCCGAAGCGCAGCACATCACCGGCAAAAGCCTCGGCCCGGTACGCCAGGGCGGCGTCGGCCATGATCAACCCGGCGCCGCCGCAGTCCAGTTCGTTCCACCCGTGCGAAGCCAGGAAGGCCACCCGGGCCTCATGGACCAGCGACAGCAGGCGGTCGTTGCCCAGGTGCCCGCCGTAGTTCAGGTCGGTCGTGCGCACGACCATCTCGCAATGGAACGGATACGGCTCGCGGGCTTTCAGGTCCAGGCGCGGCATGGAACCTCCGGGGGGGGCGGACTTGTCGCGGTCAACCTGCCGGGACCTCCTGGAACGGCGCCACGGTGAACGCTTCCTCGCGCACCAGGCGGCGGTCCAGGTAGACGCGGAAGAGCCACTTGCCCGGCTCGCGTTCCTTGTCGGTGCTGATGTTAAAGGTCGAGTCGAGGGTCAGCTCCGGCCCGGTGGCGGCGATCTCCTCGCGCTTGACGTCGTTGAGGTCGAGGGCATCCTTCCAGAGGACCTCGGCGGTCCACGCCTCGCCCTCGCCGCTGAGGCTGAACTCGGCGAAGCGCCGGAACAGCTCGCGCCCGTCCGGCCGGATCCAGACCATGTGCACGGTGTAGTTGCGGTCGGCCTGCAGGTCCGTGAAGTCGGCAAAGGCCAGGACCGACGATTTCTCGCCGATCGTGAACTCGTGTCCCACATCTTGGCGCTTGCCCTTCTTGCTGAGCTTGCGGCAGAGCTCGACCTGCAGGGCCGGGCCCGGTGTGGTGTCGCCGGCCCGCATCCGTCGCGACTCGCCGCTCTCGCAGCCCACCAGGGCCAGGCAGGCGGTGATGACCGCCGCGCCCAGGAACAGGCGCCGTCCGTTGAGACCGCGTTCACGCAACATCGGGAATCCCCCTCCGGGCTGGTCGGCGAAAGGCCGGGGCGCCTTGCGGTCGCCCCGGCCCATTATCATCGCTCGCGGGCTCTACTTCAACCAACTCTGCTTGAGCCCGCCCTACTTCAACAAAGTCATCTTCCGGACGATGCTGTGATCCCCCGACCGCAACAGGCAGAAGTACAACCCCGAGGCCACGCGGCCGCCGCGGTCGTCGTCGCCGTCCCAGGTCACGGTGCGCTCGCCTGCCTCCTGGTGGCCGCTCAGCAGCGTGCGCACCAGGCGGCCGTCGACGTCGTACACGCACAGCGTGGCCTCGCCTGCCGCAGGCAGGACGAAGCTGATCTTCGTGCGCGGGTTGAACGGGTTGGGGGCGTTCTGGGTGAGCGTCAGCGTCCGCGTCGGCAGGCCGCCGTCGACGGGCGAGGCGCCGCCCACCGCGAAGTCGGCGGCGGATTCCGTCTGGGTCAGGTTACCCGCCGAGTCCAGCACCTGCACCCGCACGCGGCAGTGCGTGCCGGCGCCGGCGGGAACCGTCCAGCTCCACGACTGGTTAAAGGCCCCTTGGGCCAGCTGGGACCACGAGCCGCCGCTGTCGGTGGACAGCCAGATCCGCGCCTGGACGACACCGATGTCATCGTCGTGCGACCAGGCCACCGTCACGGGCGCGCCGGCCGCGAGTGTCTCGCCGCCGTTCGGGTAGCCCATCGTCACCGTCGGCGCCGCCGCATCGGTCGGCACGGCGTAGCCGCGCAGCTGGAAATCGTCGACCGCCGCTTCCACCACCGAGCCGGGCGAGAAGTCGTTGGCCACGAATCGCAGCTGCAGGTTGTCACCGAGTTCCGGCGCGTAGGTCTCGAGCTGGAAGGCCATCTCGGTCCAGGCACGCAGGCTCGCGGTCGTGTTCTCGAGCGTGAACCACGCTCCGCCATCGAACGAACCCTGCACGATCCAGTTGTCCTGCCCGGGGCTGTTGCCCGTGTCGTTCGTGAACCAGCGCCAGAAGCGAACCTCGAGACCGGACAACTGGCTTACGTCGAATACCGGGCTCAGCAGGGTCGTGGTGCCACCGTCGACGTCGGCGGCGCCCTGGGCGCTGCCCGCCGGGTCGTCGCCTGTGACCCAGCAGATCGTGCCGGCCGGGGAATGGGCGTCCTCGGGCTGCACCTGCTGGGTGTCGAGTACACCGCGTTGGGGTCCACGCGCGTCCAGGTGCCCGAAGTGGCGTTGTCGCCAGGCGCGCCCCCGGTCCAGCCCGCGGCCGTCTCCATGTCCGCGGAAACCAGGTCGGTGACCGTCGCCACGACGAAGCCGTGCGGAGCGAAGGGGCCGCCGGTCGGCTCAAGGCTCGGGTTGCCGACCACGTCGCTGCCTTCCAGCCAGAACTGCACGCGCGTGCCTGCGGCCTGTCCGGGGATGGCGGCCTGGAACTGGTCAGGCTGCCCGGTTGTCGTCAGCGGCAGTTCGAACGGGCCACCGGTGGTGGACGACGTGTAGAAGAACCGCATGGAGGCCACGCCCGAGAAGTCGGTCACGTTGGTCGTGACCACGTAGGGGCCTTCAGTGTCGCTCGTGCTGGCAGGCACGGCCGTCCCCGTGAAGGCCGGGCCGGCGACATCGACCAGTGCGAAATCGACGGTGCTCGTAGCGCCTTCGCTGATGACTACGCCATAGGTGGTGTCGGGAGCGAAGCTGGGATGGCTGACCGCCACGTCCCAGGTCCCGATCGGCACGCTGCGTTCGAACAGCCCGCCGCTCGTGATCGCGTTACGTCCGCTGCCGAGGATCGATACCGTAGCGCCCGTGATCGGGGCCCCGCCGGCGCTGGCGTTGGTCACGTTGCCCGCGACTGCGCCCATCGCCTGCGGCGCATAGGTGCGGAACATGATGGCGCGCCCGGCAGCCAGCGCTGCCGCGCCCCCGGAATAGGCGTTCCAGTACGAGTACTGCAGGGCAGAGTCCTGCGAGATGCTCTGGATGCCGACCGTCGAGTAGCCTTCCAGCGAGTCGACCTGGTTGACGGTCTGGTATTGCATCAGGATCAGGCCGTCGCCTGCCTGGTGGGCCGGGTCGTAGAGGGCGGCCTGGAACGTCTCGATCGCCTGGCCAACCTCGTTGCGCATCCGGCGCCACTCGATGATGAACCGGTGGTTGACGGCGTCGTACCAGGTGAACACGCCGCCGTCGCCAGACACGGCGTAGAGTTCGTCCCAGTACACACAGACCATGTCCTCGGGGGCCTCGACGGCAGGCAGCGCGCGGTTGCGGTAGTGCCGCTGGTAGGTGGCGCCCATGGCGAGCCAGCCGTTCGAGCAGATGGAGATCTTGCTGAAGTCGCGCCCGTAGTAAGTGAACGGGAACGGCAGGTCGACGACGCGCGTGTCGTCGGAGTAGATCGCGAAGTCGGTCAGGCCGACCGATTGGCCGGGACCGCCCAGAGCCGGGTCGATCTCGACCCATTCGTAGACGGGCGCCTGGCCGTAGCCCAGATCGCCGTTGTCGAAGGCGTAGTAGCCGCCGGCGTCGGGGCCCACCGGGTCGGTGACCGTGCGCGTGCCGAAGGTGACCGGCACGGCGACCTGCGCCTTGCCGCCCTCGGCGAACGTGACGTCGACATTCAGCACCGTGAGGTGGCCGGGCAGGCAGTCAGAGGAGACCTGCAGCGAGAACAGGTTGCCGCTGTTGTCGCCCAGGCCGCCGACGGCGATGGCCGGCAGGGTGCCGTCGGTATCGGCGGCCGTCACCCAGGGGTCGGTGCTCGAAAGGACAGCCGTGGCGCCGGCAGTGGCGGCGTTGCCGTCGTTCCGCACTGTGATGCGCAGCGTGCCCGTCTGGCCGGGGTTCAGCGTGCCGCCGACCCCGCCCAGCAGCGATGCCGTGAGCGTCAGCGCGGGGCCGTTGACCTTGAAGTCGACGAGGCCCGTGTAATCGATCCCCGCCGCCGTGCCCACCAGCTGAAGGGGCACGCCGTTGCCGCCGCGCATGCCGGCGTCGATCTGCAGCACGAACGGCGCATCCTGGACGCCCGTGGCGCCGCTGAGGATGCTGCCGTAGCCGGCCGCCGCCTGGGCCACGACCGCCAGGGCGTCGGGGCTGGACAGCTGCGCCGTGACCCCGGTGGCCGTCCCGGTGCCCCCGTTCGCCAGGCCGATCATCAATTCCACCGTCTCGCCGGGTTCGGCCAGTCCGTCGCCGTCGCCCTGGCTGGCGCCGACGGCGTCATCGTCGACAATCAGTGCGCCGGGCGCCAGCGACACGGCCTGCGGGCCCACGGTGGCGACACCGAGCCAGGGCTTCAGGTTGGTGCCGGTGACCGTCAGCTGGTACGTGCCGTCGACCAGGCCGGAAACCGGCAGGACCACGCGGCCGTCCGCGCCGGTCAGGGCGCTGACGCTGATGACGCCCTTGCGGTACAACGCCACGAGCGCGCCCTTCGACGGGGCTGCCGCCGGCGGTGACCAGGGCCGGCAGCGCGTTGGCGTTGTCGTCGAGAGCTGCGGGCGCGGTCACTGCGAGGTCGATTGGGACGGCTGTCCAGATGGAGGTGGCGGGGTCGCCCATGAGGTTGTTCCAGGTCGACCAGATAGCTACCTCGGAAGCCTCGTTGGCGTTGTAGTTCAGGTACATGTTCAGCTTGCCGTGCGACAGTGACGGGCCCGTGCGCTGGTCGCCGGTGTTGAGCACGCCGTCGGCGACACCCGCGAAGATGCAGTTGTTGTAGCGCGTGTGCGTGCCGATCGTCGCAGTGCCGATCGCGGCCACGGCGCCGCCGTTGGCACGGCGCAGGAAGGCCTCGCTGCGGCAGTTGGCATCCTGGGCGAAGCTCCCTGTGCCGCAGGTCATGATGATCGCATACGGAAGCTTCCTGCCGTTCGACATCGTGGAAATGTGCCCGGTCGTCAGGCCGCTCATGCCGTAGTAGCCGCGGTAGGTGAAGATGCTTTCGCCCGTGCTGACGTTCGCCGTCATCAGGGTCGCGAAATTGCCGCTCCAGATCGTGTCGACGGTCGCGTAGTTGAGCCGCAGCAGCTGGTCCTTCACCCACTGGTTCGTCCAGATGCAGCTGTAGCCCGAAGTGGAGGGGTCGCCGGTCAGGCCGGCCCGCCGGAACCAGTTCGTGTCGTTCGTCAGCCAGGGGCTGCTTTCGTAGCCGACGATCTTGTTGACGATGGTCGTCAGCTCGGCGGCGCTGCTGGCGGACAGGCGGCCGATGTGGACATCCGGCAGGATGTCGGTACCGTCGAGCTGCGTGTAGGGGTGGTCACCTTCGCCGTTGTAGCCGGACAGCGACTCGCTCCAGGTGGCCGTTGCGACGGTGCCGCTCGCATCGCCCACCAGGCAGACCATCTCGAGGGGGATGGACAGCGTATTGTACTGGTTCTGCAGCCAGGCCTTGATGGCCGTGGTCGAAGTGCCGGTTTCAGCCGTGGTCACGGAGACCACGTTGTAGCCCTGGCGTGCGCGCCACGCCACCAACGGCTCGACGGCGGTCAGCACGGCGGGGTCGTTCGGCGCGATGCACACCCAGGTGCCCAGGGGCACGGTCGTCGCTGAGGCCTTGTCGAAGCCGAGCACGCTCTGCTCGAGAAGCGTCACGAACGAGGCCGGCAGCGGGCGGTCGGCGCGGACCGGCGCGGCAGCATCGGTCGCCGGCACCAACTCGAGGTCGAGTTCCACCGAGGGCGTCCAGGCCACCTGGCCCGTCGCGCGATTCCACGACACCGGGCGCACCGTGACAGGGACCACGCGCACACCGTGCATCACCGCGGGCTCGCCCACTTCGGCCAGGGGGGCGCGCGTGGCGGCGGCCTTCTGGGCGTACCAGGCGCGGTCCCAGGTGGCCGGCGCGTCGGCGGCGGACACCGGCTGCGCCGGCAGGGGCCGCCAGGCGCCGTCGAGCACCTGCTCAGGGGCGCGCGCCGCGACCAGGCGCACCGTCATGCCTGCGGGCACGGCAACGAAACGTCCCAGCACCGGCAAGGCCGGCTGGCCGGGCACGCCGGCCGCCTCGGTGCCGGGCAGGCTGATCTCGGCGAACGTCTCGCCGAGCAGTTCCGCCTCGCGAACTGTGGGGGCGGGCACCTGCAAGGTGACCGAAATACGCGCGGCATCGCCGGCTGTGAGCGCCCAGTGGGCTTCGCCGTTGTCAGCCACGGCTCCGGCGGCTGCCAGGGCAACCGATCCGGTCAGGCCACCGACGGCCAGGCAGCAGGCGATGAGGGACAGGGCGGGGAACTGACGCCAGGAACGCATTCGTGAGGCCTCCCGGGAGATCACGCCGGCCGCCGCAGGGGCGGCGCGTCGGGCAGGAATGCCGGCGCCCGGTAGGACGAGGAAGCCGGCACGGCAAGGTCCGCGTTGGTGGTGCGCGCGGACCCGATGGCGATTGGAGGAATCATATCAGATCATGAGGTTAAGTGGCTTGACTTTATTATCGCGAACTCGCGCCAAATTCGGCGCAATGGTGACATAAATCGGTGTTAAATGAGCAATTGTCGCCAAAGTGCGATCAATTTCCCGATGGCCTGAGGCCGGGGGACTGGGTTATAATCGAAGCCACATTCCAAGACCCGGGATACGCCCCCGCCCGGCACCCGCCGGACGCCGATCCCGCGGCCCGCAGGAAGGAACACAACGATGAAGTCCGCACCTACCCGCGTCCTGTCGCTGGCCATGCTGGCCGTTTGCCTGGCCACTGTCCCGGCCGTTGCCGCCACGCGCAACGTGCCCGCCCAGTACGCCACCATCCACGCCGCCGTGCAGGCTTCGGCCGCCGGCGACATCGTGCTCGTGGCTGCCGGTACCTACACCGACTGCACACACCCGACCGAGGGCGCCGGGACGACGCCGGCCTGCGTCATCCTGAAGACCGGCGTGACCATCCGCGGCGCCGGACCGGCCGCGACGATCATCGATGCCCAGGGGCTCGGGCGCGGCATCTTCGGCGACGGCGTGAGCAACTGCAGCGTGGAGAACCTCCAGGTGCGCGGCGCCTATGCCCAGATCTTCGGCGCCGGCATCCTGCTGCGCAATGTGCCGTCCAGCGTGACGATCACCGACGTGCGGGTGACGGCCTGCAACGACGGCGGCGTTGTCTGCATCAACAACGCCAACCCGGTGCTGACCCGCCTGGAGATCGACAACAACCTGGCCAAGCAGGGTGGCGGCCTGGCGATCGAGGAGAGCAGCAGCCCGCAGGTCACGGACTGCAGCATCCACCACAACACGGCGCCGTCGGGCGCGGGCATCTTCATCCGCACCAACTGCTCGCCCGTCATCGACGGTTGCACCATCTCGTTCAACGTGATCAACGCCAGCTTCGGCAACGGCGGCGGCATCGCCGTGCAGAGCGCGACGCCGACGATCACCGACTGCGTGATCACCGACAACGAGACGCTCGGCTACGGCGGCGGCGTCGCCTTCGTGCAGGACGCGGGCGGCCTGCTGGAGAACTGCAGCATCCTGCGCAACGACGCGGCCGGCACCTACAGCCTCGGCGGCGGCATCGCGGTCAGCCAGAGCGTGCCCGTGCTGCGTTCGAACGTGATCGCCCTGAACACCTGCAGCGGGTTCTACGCCGAGGGCGGCGGCATCGACGTGTCGTTCACGCCCTCGCCGACCATCGAGAACTGCACCATCGCCGACAATGCGACCAGCGTGAACGGGTTCGGCGGCGGCATTTCCGTGCAGTGGGGCGCGGAGCCCGTCATCACGCGCTGCATCATCGCCGGGGCCGACGCCGGCCAGGGCGTGTGGTGCTTGTCGGCCACGCCGGTCATCACCTGTTCCGACGTGTGGGGCAATGCGGGCGGCGATGCGTTGTGCGGCACCGACGGCGGCGGCAACTTCGCCCTCGATCCGGGCTTCTGCGGCACCGTCGCGAAGCCCTACGGCCTGGTGCCCGGCAGCTCCTGCGCGCCGGGCAGCCGGCCGGGCGCGCCGTGCAACGGCCTGCTGGTCGGCGCGCTGCCCGCCGGTTGCGGGGCCAGTGCCGCGCCGCTGCCGCTGGCCGCGAAGCTGGACGCAGGCAACACGCCGAACCCCTTCAACCCGGCCACGACCATCTGGTTCGAACTGAGGCAGGCGGGCCCGGTCACGCTGCGCATCCACGACGTGCGCGGGGCGCAGGTCTACACGCGCACCTGGGACCAGGCGGCGGCCGGCCGCACCGAATTGACCTGGCGCGGCATCGACGATGCCGGCCGTCCCGTGCCGAGCGGCGTCTACCTCTACCGCGTCGAGTCCGCCGGAACGTTCGTCAGCCGAAGGATGAGCTTGATCCGATGACGTACCGCCTGCCGCAAGTTGTCCGGTTCAACACCGCGATCCGACTTGCCTCTGCCACGGTCCTGGCCGCCTTCACGGCGGCCGGGACCGTCCCCGCGTCCATCGCCGGGACCGGCCCGGTCGCCGCCGATGGACCTGGTCTCGTCACCCTGACCGCAGCACCGTCGCTGGTCGAAGGCGGCGCGCGCGGGGCGCTCGTGGCCCTGCCGCGCGATGCGTCCGGTGGCCGTGCCTGGGTTGCCGGCCAGGCCGGCGCGCAGGCGTCGGCGGAGCCGGGACGCGTGATGATCATGCGCGGACGCCCGGTGCTGCTGGCGCGGGCCGAAGCAGCGGCCGGCCAGGCGCCGGTCACGCTGCAGGTGGCGCACGACGGCAACTGGGACGCCGAGGCGCCCGACCATCGCCTGGCCTCGCCGGCGCTCGACGCGGCCCTCGGCGGCCTGCCGGCCGGCAAGGCGGCGACGGTGAGCCAGGGCAGCTACGTCATCGTCTATGATGCGGCGCTGGAAGCGGCCGTGGCGCCCCTGGCGCAGTGGAAGACGCTCAAGGGCCTGCGCGTGGTGACGGTCGGTACCGATGTGACCGGCTCCTCGACGGCCGGCATCAAGGCCTGGCTGCAGACGGCGTACGACACCTGGGACAATCCGCCGGAATACGTGGTGCTGCTGGGCGACATCGGCGCCATCCCGACCTACACGTTCCAGGGCAATCCCACCGACCTGCCCTATGTGCTGCTGGACGGCGACGACTTCCTGCCCGACGCGATGCTGGGCCGCTTCCCGGTGGAGAATCTCTCGCAGGCGCAGACGATGGTCGCGCGCACCATCGGCTACGAACGCACGCCGTACACGGCGGAGCCGGCCTGGTTCACGAAATCGCTGATGGTTGCCGGCCTGACCGGCTCGACCACGCCGCCCCACACGGTGGCCTACTGCGGCCGGCAGCTGCAGTCGATCGGCTTCAGTGCCCCCACGGCGGTCACCTCGCCGGTGCCCATGCCGCCGCTGCTCGGTGCCCAGATGATCAGGCAGAGCATCGATCTCGGCGCCTCGATGGTCGTCTACCGCGGCTGGGCCTACGGCTCCGGCGGGTGGGATCCGCCCACCTACACGGTGAACGACATCCCCGCCTTGAACAACGGCTGGAAGCTGCCGGTGGTCATGAGCTTCGTGTGCCTGACGGGCGACTACACGTCGAGCCCGGCCTGCTTCGGCGAGGCCATGGTGCGGCAGGGCACGCCCGAGGCGCCCGGCAAGGGAGCCGTGGCCTTCATCGGCAACGGCGAGCACTGGTCGCACACGCGCTACAACGACGCCATGGCGATCGCCATGTTCGAGCGCATCACCGACGATTCGCTGACCGACCTGGGATCCCTGCTCGACGCCGGCAAGCTGCGCTTCATCGACTACTTCCCCGACGAACTGGATGCCGCCACCCACGGCGAGGAATCGGTCGAGTTCTATTTCCACATCTACAACCTGCTCGGCGATCCCGAGCTGAACTACTGGCGCGGCGCACCGCGTGCCGTGACGGTGGCGGCTCCGGCGCTGCTGCCGGCGGGCAGCAACGAGATGTCGGTTGCCGTGACGACGACTGCCGGCAGTGTTGCGGTCGCGGGCGCCCGTGTGGGCGTCACCCAGGGCGGGGTGTTGCTGGGCAGCGGCGTCACTGACAGTGCGGGCATGGCGCACGTGCTGCTGGCGCCGGTCATCGCCGGCGCGAACGTGGATGTGACCGTGACCGGCGCGCTGGTGGTGCCGGTGGAAACCGCCGTGCCGACCACCACTGCGGCCGTGTACGTGGCCGCGAGCGGGGCCACCGTGGCCGACGGCGGCGACGGCGTGCCCAACCCGGGCGACGAACTCTCGGTGACCCTGCGCATGATGAACCACGGCACGGCTTCCAGCGGTGCCTTCTCGGTCACTGCCGCCAGTGTCGAAGGGCCGGCCCTGGTGACGGGAACGGCACCCTTCGCGGCTGTCGCGGCCGGGCTCGAGGGTACGGCGCAATCTCCCCTGACCGTGGCGATCGCCGATGACGCCGCTGATGGCGACGTGGTCACGCTGCGCCTGGCGGCCGACCGCGGCGCCGGCGGCACCGATACGTCGGCGTGGTCGTTCACCGTGGCGGCCTCGCGCCTGGAGCCCGTGGCGCTGGGAGCGGCGGCCGGTTTCGTGCAGCCCGGCGGCACGACCGACCTGCGGCTGACGTTGCGCAACGACGGCTCGCTTGCCGCGGCCGGCGGCACCGTCACGCTGACGTTGCTGAGTCCTGCCGGCCCGACGCTGGACGGGGCCACGGCCACGTTCGGGGCCTGCGCCCCGGGGGCCTCGGTGACCACCGGCGCCGGCCTGTCCGTGACGGTGGGCGAGGCGCTGGCCGTCGGCACGGCCCTCAACTTCGCGGCCACGATCACCACGACCGAGGGCTGGCGTCGCGAGACGACGTGCGCGGTCATCGTCGGTGATGTCGACGTGACGGCGCCGAGCGGCCCTGACGCGCACGGCTACTATGCCTACGACAGCGCCGACCTCGACTACCCTGCCAGCCGCCCGACCTACGCCTGGACGGAGATCTCGACCCTGTTCGGCGGCAGCGGGACGAAGCTCAATTTCTCGGTGCCCGACAACCTGGCCACTTCGGTGCAGGTGAACCTGCCGTTCACGTTCCGCTATTTCGGGCAGGACTACACGCGGCTGCGCGTGTGCGACAACGGCTGGGTCTCGTTCGACCTGGGCACCGACTACGACTTCTACAACTGGACGCTGCCCTCGACGCACGGCAACGACGCCCTGGTGGCGCCGTTCTGGGACAACCTGAACCCCGAGATGCCGGGTGTCGGCGACGAACTGCCCAACGGCATCGCGCCCGACGGCATCTACACCTGGCACGATGCGGCCACCGGCCGCTTCATCATCGAGTGGAGCCGGCAGCCGAACTACCAGCCCGAGGTTCTCGGCCTGCAGACGTTCCAGCTGGTGCTGCTGGATCCGGCGGTGCGCGTCGGTCCGAGCGGCGACGGCGAGATGCTGTTCCTCTACCGGCACGTGGCCAACAACGACAACCTGCGCATGTATGCCACTGTGGGCTGGGAATCGCCGGACGGGCTGGACGGGCTGCAGTTGTCCTATGACAACGTCAACATTGCCGGCATGGCGCCCCTGCAGTCGGGGCTGGCGGTTCGCGTGACCACGGCGCCGCCGGTGCGGGTCCCGTTCGCGCTGTCCGTCTTCACGGCCCAGCGCGTGCCCGGCGCGGTGCGCCTGGACTGGCGGCCGGCCGACGATCGCCCGGTCCTGGGCTGGCACATCGACCGCAGCGATGCCTCGGGCACCGAACGCCTGACCGTCGAGCTGCTGCCGGCCGACGCGCAGGTCTATCTCGACACCTCGCCTTCGGGCGATGCGGCGGCGAGCTACACGCTCACCGCCCTGCATCCGTGGCAGGCCGAGAGTCGGCCGGGTTCGGCCTCCATCGCCGGTGCAGCCGTGACCCGGCTGTGGCTGCAGGCGACGGGACCCAATCCGTCGCGCAACGGCGCCGTGCTCAGCTACGCGCTGCCGCGTGCGGGCGCGGCGCGCTTGCGCGTGTACGACGTGGCCGGACGCCTGGTGCGCACGCTGACGGATGCGTCCCTGCCCGCGGGCGAGGGGCGCGCGGCCTGGGACGGCCGCGACGACGCCGGTCGCCAGCTGGGCGGCGGCTTGTACTTCGGGAGGCTGGAGACGGCCGACGGCATGGTGACCACCAAGCTGACGCTCGTGCGCTGAGAGGGCGGCCGTCCGGCATGAAACTGATCGTCCTGCTGCTGGCCTTCCTGACGGGCCTCGGCGTCTGGGAAACCTGGCGCCATGGTCGCCATCGCCGGCGCATCCCGGTGCGGATTCACGTCAACGGCACGCGGGGCAAGTCGTCGGTGGCCAGGTTGATCGGGGCGGGGCTTCGCGGCGGCGGCCTGCGCGTGGTGGCCAAGACCACCGGCAGCGCGGCCGCGCTCGTGCACGTGGACGGCACCGAGACGCGCATCCGGCGCCGGGGCGGGCCGAACATTCGCGAGCAGCTGGCGGTGGTGCGGGCGGCGGTGGCCGAGCGCTGCGACGCGCTTGTCATCGAGTGCATGGCCGTGCGGCCGGATTTGCAACGCACCTGCGAACAGTCCATCGTGCAGGCCACGCACGGCGTCATCACCAACGTGCGGCCCGATCACCTCGAGGTGATGGGACCTTCACTGGACGATGTCGCGGCCAGCCTGGCCGGTACCGTGCCGCAGGGTACGAAGCTGTTCACGGCCGAGGCGGCCTACGCGGGGCACCTCGAGGGCGTGGCCAGGCAGCGCGGTTCGTCGTTCCGGCTCTGCGGGCCAGGCGACGTCACGGCGGACGAGATGGCCGGCTTCGCCTACGAGGAGTTCGCCGACAACGTGGCGCTGGCCCTGGCCGTGTGCCTGGATGTCGGCGTCGACCGTCGCGCGGCCCTGGCCGCAATGTACGAGGTCACGCCGGACGTCGGCGCGCTGACGCGCTGGACACTTTTCGAGGCCGGCAAGCGGGTCGAGTTCGTCAATGCCTTCGCGGCCAACGACCCGGTCAGCTATGTGCGCATCTGGGAACGGCTGGGACTGGACAAGGACTTCTCGCGCGTCGTGCTCCTGATGAACAACCGGGGCGACCGGCAGCGACGGAGCAAGGATCTGGCGCCGCTGTTCGGGCGCGAACTGCCGGCGGCCCACTATGCGCTGATCGGCACCGAGACGGCCGTGTTCGCGGACATGCTGCTGCGCCAGGGGCTGCCCCGACCGGCGGTGAGCGACCTGAGCCGGCTGGACGCGCCGGCGCTCTGGGAGCGCCTGGCAGAACTGACCCCCGACGGGGGGATGGTGGTGGGTGTGGGCAACATCGCGGGCATCGGTCACCTGCTGCTGGACCACCTGCGGACAAGGAGCGGGGCGGCGTGATCTTCCAGAGCATCGGGCTGGGGCTGGTGGTCAGCCTAGTGTTCAGCGAGATCCTTGGCCTGGCCGCCGGCGGCCTGGTGGTGCCGGGGTACATTGCGCTCTACCTGGACCAGCCGCTGCGCATCATCGGCACGCTGCTGGCGGCGCTGGTGACCTTCGGCCTGGTCAAGGTCATCGGTCGCTTCGTGCTCCTGTACGGCCGCCGCACGATGGTGTTCTGCGTGCTGGCCGGCTACCTGTTCGGCTACCTGACGCGCTACCTGATGGTCTTCAACGCCTCGGCCAACCTTGGCGTCGACGCTGCCGTGCTCCAGTCGATCGGCTACATCATCCCCGGGCTCATCGCCTACTGGATGCTGCGGCAGGGCATCGTCGAGACGGTGTGCACGATGTTGATGGCCTCGTTCATCGTCAGGCTTGGATTGATCGTTGCGCACGGAGGAAGGCTCATTGAGCTGGCGGTTGGATAGACGGCGGCAGTTGATCCTGCTGGGACTGGCCGTGGCGGCACTGCTGATGCAGGTGCTCCTCGAGTACGCTCGCGTGCCCGTCAGGCAGCGTGACTACGACCTTAAGATGGCGGCTTCGCAGCTGGCTTCGCGGGCCTTCACCGCCGTTCGCGTCGAACGCGGCCTGCACGAGGGCCGGGTCGACCTCGTCAACGACCCGGCGGGCACCGGCCTGATCGGTCCCGAATTCAGCCTGATCACCAATGCGCGCGGCGACCTCGAGTCCAAGCTGACGAGCGTGAACCCCAATTTCGCGGCGCTCATCGTGCAGTATTTCCGGCAGGCGGGACTGAAGGCGGGCGATCCGGTGGCCGTGGCGGTCAGCGGTTCCTTCCCGGCGCTGAACATCTGCCTGTATGCGGCGCTCGAGACGATGAAGCTCCGTCCGGTGGTGATCACGTCCATCGGCGCCTCGATGTGGGGCGCGAACGACCCGCAGTTCACCTGGCTCGACATGGAGGCGCTGCTCGCCGGCAAAGGGATCTTCACCACGCGCAACACCGCAGCGACGCACGGCGGCGGCAACGACATGGGACGCGGCCTGAGCCCCGAGGGACGGCGGCTGATCGAGGCGGCTGCCGCACGGCACGGCGTGCCCCTGCTCGACGCCACCAACATCGAAGAGGCCATCACCCAGCGGATGACGTTCTGGAGCGAGGCGCAGCGCGGGCACGCCTACCGCCTGAGCGTGAACGTGGGCGGCGGCGTGGCCAGCCTGGGCAGCAGCCATAACCGGCTGCTGTTGCCCTCGGGCCTGAGCTACGACCTTGGTGACCACAACTGGGCGCGCAAGGGCACGCTCGTGCTGTTCGCGGAACAGGGCGTACCGGTGGTGCACCTTCTCAATGTGACGCGCCTGGCGCAGGACAATGGCCTGCCGGTGGCGCCCGATTTCCTGCCCCAGCCCGGAGAGGGACCGTTGTTCCAGAAGGACATGTACAGCTTCCCGCTGGCGACGGTGATGCTGCTGATCTACTCGCTCGGCTGCGTGCTGATCCTGGCGCCCGAGGTGCGGGCCGGGCTGTTCGACCGCCTGAACCGCAAGCCGGGGGCGGCGGCGGCGGCACTGATGGTGTTTCTGGCGCTGGCTGCGGCCGCGCCGGCCGGCGCGGCGGTGACGTCGTGGCGCGAGGTGAAGCCGCTGGTCGGCGGCAACACGGTCTGTGTCACGACGGACGGCAGTGACGTTTCCTACGTGGCCCTCGGCGGCGAGCGGGGCGTGACCTTCGAGGTCACCGGGCCCCGGCGCTGCAAGCTGCTGACGCGCTGCGGCGGCGCCCTCGGCGAATCGGGGGGGCGCTATGAGCTGACCGTGCGGATCGACGGCGTGGTCACCGAGACCCGCGCCCTGGCGATGGCGCCCGATACCGAGGCGACGGCCTGCGGCGGCGGTGCGGTGAGCGAACTGCGGCGCACGTATTTCGAGGTCGGTCCCGGCACCCACCGGGTCGAGCTCTCGGGCAAGTCGCCGGCGGGCTCGCGGGTGGCCGGTCGCCTGTTCGGCGCCGTGAAGCGGCGCGGCACCGGCCGGGCGCCGCTGACGCCGTCGTCGTACGGCTCGGTGGCCACGCTCCAGTTCGAGAGCGGGGCCCAGAGCACCTACTACCGCTTCGACGGCGGCCGTTCGGTCGTGCTCGACGTGACCGGGCCGACGTCGCTGCAGATCCACACGCGACTCGATTTCGACGCCACGATGAGCGGCACGCAGAACTACACGCTCGAACTGGTGCGCGACGGCGTTGACCGCAAGACGTTCCACCTGACGGCCGACAAGCTGGCCGGCGTGGTCTGGGTCGAGACTCCGAACCTGCTGCCGGGTTCGCGGCACCGGCTGCGCGTGGATGTGCCGCCGGGTCGTCACCGCTACGAACTGCGATGCGTGCGTCCCGAGGCCTGCGGCATCGCCGCCCAGTTCCAGATCCCGCAGGCCGACCTGGGGGTGCCGCGGTGAGTCCATGCGGCGGCAACCGGGCCGTGAAGGCGGGGCTCAGGGCGATGGCAGCCGCATTGGCGCTGGTCGTGGCGACGGCGCCGTCGGCGCGCGCACGGGCGCCTGCCGACTGGAGCCTCTCGGTGACCCCGGCGGCCGTGACTGCCGCCCCGGCCGCCAAGAAGACGCCCGCGAAGTCCGCCCGGAAGCCCGCCGCCTGGGAAGTGCGCGGCGCCGCCTCGTGCGCCTTCATCTACAACGACAACGTCCTGGGCGCCGGCACCGATGATATCGACGCATTCGAGAGCGGCAGTTATCCCTTCAAGTTCGTGCACCAGTCGACGGATGACCTGGTCATCGCCCCGGGTCTCGACCTCGAGGTGCGGCGCGACCTCATCGCGCTGGGCCAGACGCGCCTGCGCCTGCGCGTCAAGCGCTGGATGTACGCCAACAACCCGATCAAGACGAACACGGACTTCGACTTCTTCGCCCGGCAGTACATCGGCAAGCGCCAGAGCCTGGAGCTGTACCTGCACGCGGCGCCGGAACAGTACATCCGCCAGCTCACCGACCGCTCGCCGCTGGTCGACCCCGAGACGCCCTTGGAATGGCGTGAATTCCGGTTCCAGCGCAACATCTGGAACCTTGCCTGGCGCCAGTCGGTTTCCCGTAGTTTGGCCGCGACGCTCGTCTTCGAGCGCAACTACCGCTACTACAACCGCGAGTTCATGGAGAACGACATCGAGGCCTGGGAGCTGCGCGGCAGCCTTGCCTGGACCGTCAGCCCCGTGTTCAGCCTGAGCGGCGACTACAGCTACGAGGATGGCAACGGCCGCGGCCTGGACGAGGTGGGCGAGACCATCGAGGACTCCGACGACAGCGATCCTTCCTACGAACGCGACCTCTACCGCCTGGGTGTCGACATCGAGTGGCCGCCCATCGCGAAGGTGGTCGAGAGCGTCGGCCTGTCGTTCCTGTTCATGGACTACTACTACACGACACAGCGTTCGCTGGTGGACGATCCCTACCACCTCGGTCGCCGTGACCTGAACTACAAGGTGACCATCGAGCTTCAGCGCAAGCTGAGCAAGGACCTGACGGCGCGCCTTTCGACGCGACGTTCGTGGCGGAACGTCGAGTCGCCCTGGGAGGGCGACCTGGCGACAGACAAGGCATTCGTCCAGTTGCAGACCTGGGTCGACCTGACCTACCGATTCTGAGGAGTACCCATGCACGCGCGTCCCACATTCCGGCGTTGTCTACCCGTCCTGGCGTCCGGGCTCTGCCTGCTGGCCGCCGGTTGCGCCAAGCAGGATCTCTACGAGACGCCGGGCGCCCCGTACAGCGTCGTCGGGCGCGTGCCGCTGCCCAGCCAGAACGAGGACGTCGACACCATCGGGCGGCTGGCCTTCGTGGCCGGCGGGCAGGCGGGCCTGCACGCCATCGACTTCACCGACCCGGCGCATCCGGTGCTTCTGCAGACGATCAACACGGTCAAGTACAGCGAAAGCGTGGGCGTGGTCCGCACGTTCAGCGAGGGCCAGGTGCGCGACATCGCGCTGGTCGTGGAGGGCACCGAGGGCGTCACGACCTACGACGTGACCGACCCGACGGCGATGACCTCGTTCAACAGCAGCACCACGGCTGTGTTCGGCAATCGCGTGTTCATCGACCAGCCGGAAGATCCCGCCCAACCGTTCATCGCCTACCTGGCCGAGAGCTGGAAGGGCGTCCGCGTCTTCCGCTCGTTGCCGGCGCAGCCGGGCATCCTGGCCTACGACGGCGTGTTCTCGGGCACCAACGGCTATGCCGAGGGGCGTGGTCGTGCGCGACGGCTGGTGCTATGTGGCGGACAACGAGATGGGCCTGGCGGTCATCGACGCCCGCATCCTCGCCCTGGGCACGATGCAGGTCGTCTCCTGGACCGACAGCCCGGGCGAAGCCCTGGATATCGAGATCGACGGCGACTACGCCTTCGTGGCCGACGGCCCGCACGGCCTGGCCGTCTTCGCCATCGACGGCGGGGCGGCGCCCGTACACGTGGGCCAGGTCGCGCTGGAAGGCACCTGCCGCGCCATCGCCGTCCAGGACGGCCTGGCGGTACTCGCCGCGCAGGGTTCCGGCCTGCACTTCGTGGACATCAGCAACCCGCGCGCCCCGGTGTTCCTGGGCCGCATCGTCACGAGCTACGCGATGGACATCTGTTTCTCTAACGAGGGCATGCTGCTGGCCGTCGATCGCGACGAGGGCATGCTCGTGCTCATTTCGGGTCGGGTCTTCCATGACGTGACAACGCCGAACCCTTTGGCGCCGGCGCCGTGCGGTTGTCCTGGCGCGACACCGGTGACGACCGCTGGGAAGGCCGCGCAGCCAGCGCCGAAGTGCGCCATGCCGCCGCCGCGATCACCGACGAAGCTGGCTGGCTGGCGGCCACGCCGGTCGCGGGCGTGCCGGTGCCGGGCGAGCCGGGCGACGCCGCCTCGCTCGTGGTGGAGAACCTGGCTGCGGGTACGGCCCTGCATTTCGCAGTGCGTGTGCGCGACGAGGCTGGGAACCTCTCTTCGCTGTCGAACGACGTCTCGGCACAGCCGGGCGAGGGCATCCTGCTTCAGGACCCGCAACTGGACCGGCAGGCGGGCACCGGTGCGACCCTGTTCACCTGGACGGTCACCTATATCTTCGATGAAGCGCCGACCGTGCACGAAGTGGTCATCGACGGCGTCGCGCATGCCATGACCGCCGTCACGGGCAAGGCCGTCGCCACGCAGTACCGCTACCAGGCGCTGATGCCCGCCGGCGAGCACGAATGGTTCTTCCGCTTCGCAGTCGCCGATCCGGAAGTGCCGGTCGCGCAGACGCAGCCGGCCGTCGGCCCTGTGGTGGGGCGCCGGGTGTTCACGATGGGCAGCCCGGTCACCGAGACCGGCCGGAGTACCGACGAGTGGCAGCACACGGTCGTGCTCAGCGACAGTGTCGTCTGCCGCACGTTCGAGGTCAGCCAGGACGAGTACGCGGCGCGCGGCCTCGGGGCACCATCGCATTTCGCCGGCGCGGACCTGCCGGTCGAGACCATCGGCTGGATGCAGGCCGTGGCCTGGTGCAATGCGCAGTCGACGACCGACGGGCTGACCCCTGCCTATACCGTGAACGGCAGCAACGTGACCTGGAACCGCGAGGCGAACGGCTGGCGCCTGCCCACCGAGGCGGAGTGGGAGATGCTGGCCCGCGCCGGCACCACGACCGCGTTCGTGGCCGGCGACCTGACCGAGCGCGTGTGCAACGTCGACCCGGCCCTGGTGCCGGCGGCCTGGTACTGCGGCAGCTTCGCTGTCGGCGAGACGCACGGCACGCGCGCGGTCGGCCTGAAGCAGGCCGACCCCCGCGGAGCCTTCGACTTGGCCGGCAACGTGGCCGAATGGTGCTGGGACTGGTACGGCGACTACCGCGTGCTGGACGCCGACGGCGACGGCGTGGTCCTGGACCCCGCCGGGCCGGCCACCGGCACGCAGCGCGTGGTGCGCGGCGGCAGCTGGTACGGCGGCAGCGAGGATTGCCGCGGCGCAGCCCGCTCTTCACGCTATCCCGAATCGGCCGACGACACGGTGGGCCTGCGCGCGGTGCGCACGGTGTTCACCGATTGACCTGTCCACCGATTGATCAGGGTTGAACCGACCGGGCCGCGCGCAGAGCCGCAGCCCCAGGATGGACCGATGGCGACGAAGGACCGCTTCACCTACATCGACGCCTTCCGCGGCCTGATCGGCGTGATGATGGCGCTCGGGCACAGCAACTACTACTTCAACTCGGCCTGGCTGAGCCTGGACCCGATCGACCCGTTCTTCGACAACACGCCGCAGTTCCTGCTGCGCTACATGGGCTACCTGTGCGCGCCGGGCTTCCTCATGATGAACGGCGCCATGTGCTACTACGTGTTCCACCGGCGCCGGAAGTCGGGCGAAAGCAGCCGCGCCGTGCACTGGGGTTTCGTGCAGCGCGGGCTGTTCCTGGTCGCCATCCAGGCTGTCTGGGTCAACGCTTCGTGGAGCGGCTTCGACCGGCTGCGGCTGGATCACCTGGGCATCATCGCCACGATCGGCCTGTCAATGATCCTGGTGTCGTTCATGGCAGCCTGGCGCTGGCAATTGCGGGCGGCGCTGGTGGCCGTCCTCTTCCTGGTGCACCCTTTCCTGCTGCGCATTCCCTACGACCTGAAGGGTGCCGCACACTACCCGATGGAACTGCTGATCGCCAGCGGTGACTTCACCAAGTACCCGCTGCTGCCCTGGTTCGCCCTGGCCCTGCTGGGCAGCGTGATGGCGCATTTCTGGTTCGATGTCTGGCATGACCCCGACCAGCGTGCACGTCGCTCGGTGACCATCGGCCTGGCCCTCGTGGCGGCCGCCTATGCGGTGCGGCTGGGGCAGGGCTTCGGCAACATCTTCGCCTGGAACACCTTCTTCTCGTACTCCTTCTTCCTGGACCAGAAGTATCCGCCCAGTCTGACACACCAGCTGTGGCTGTCGGGCACCGTAATCGGACTGGTGGGGGTCTTCAGCTGGGTCGACGCTCGCGTCCGGCTGTTGAGGCCGCTCGCGTACGTGGGTCGCGTGCCGCTCTTTTTCTACTGCGTGCACATTCCCCTGCTGGCCATCGTCGCGCGGCGCTTTGGGCTGTTCTACCACGAGAGCGCCGTGCTGGGCTCGCTCATCGGCTGGGTCGCTTTGCTGGCGGTGATGGCCCCGTTGGTGGTATGGTTCGGGCGCGTGAAGCGAAAGAACCAGTCGTGGTTCATCCGGATGATCTAGCCTTTTCGATTTCGATTCCGGGACTGGCGAGGCGCCCGTCGGGGCGCCTCCCGTCCGTTTAGCCGCAAGGAGCCGCCATGCGCAAGTTCGTGTTCGTCCTGTTGCTGACCACCGCAGTAATCCCCGCCCACGCCGACACCGGCCCGCTGCGCCAGGAAGTCGGTAACCGCATCAGCGAGAACCTGCCGGCGATCCCGGACGAGCTGGTGGAAAGCCTGCGCCAGTACCAGAACACGCGCGGGGCCACGTTCCAGGGCTGGCTGCGCGACGGCAGCCTGCTCATCAGCACCCGCTTCGGCGATACGGCGCAGGTGCATCGCGTGAGTCGGCCGCTGGGCATGCGCGAGCAGCTGACGTTCTACCGTGAACCGGTGCGCGGAATGGAGGTCCGACCGGGCGATGCAGGCGAGGGATTCGTCTTCAGCAAGGACACCGGCGGCGACGAGTTCTTCCAGTTGCACTACTACGACCTGGGCAGCCGCCAGTCGCGCCGTCTGACCGACGGCAGCTCCCGCAACGAGGGCGCCCTCTGGTCGGAAGACGGCCGGCAGCTCGCCTACAGCAGCACGCAACGCAACGGCGAAGACACCGACATCTGGGTGCAGGCCCTGGACGGTGAGCCGAGGCTGGTGGTGCAGGAGGGCGGCGCCTGGAATGCGCTGGACTTCTCGCCCGACGGCCGGAATCTGCTGGTGATGCGGTTCGTGTCCATCGAGGACGCCCGCCCCGGCGAAGTGGACCTGGAATCCGGCAAACTGACCATGTTCCCTGTGGACGGGGGCCAGGCTGCGTTCGGGGATTTCCAATTCGCCCGCAACGGGAAGGGCGTGTTCTTTGTTTCCGACGAGAACGCCGAATTCCTGCACCTGCGTCACCACGACCCGGCCACGGGCCGCGGCTCGGTCATCACGAAGGACATTCCCTGGGACGTTTCGGGTTTCACGCAGAGTCACGACGGCAATTTGTTGGCGTTCGTCACGAACGAGGATGGACGCTCGGTCCTGCGCGTCGTGGACACCGACGCCTACCGACCGCTGGCCCTGCCGCAGTTGCCCGTCGGCGTGGTCGGCGGGCTGGAGTTCTCGCCCGACGGCAAGCGGCTGGCGCTGAGCATCAATGTCGCGACCTCGCCCTCGGACGTATACGTGATCGACCTGGAGTCGGGCAGCCTGGTGCGCTGGACGCAGAGCGAGGTCGGCGGGCTGGACACGTCCACCTTCATCGAGCCCACCCTGGTCCGCTTCGAGAGCTTTGACGGCCGCAGCATTCCCGCCTTCTACTACCATCCCGCCGGCCTGAAGCCGGGGGAAAAGGCGCCGGTGCTGATCAACATCCACGGCGGCCCCGAATCGCAGGCGCAGCCGACATTCAACCCGTCGATCCAGTACCTGCTGCGCGAGTTGAAGGTCGCCGTGCTCGTGCCGAACGTGCGCGGCTCGTCGGGCTACGGCAAGTCGTACCTGAAGCTGGACAACGGCTTCCTGCGCAAGGATTCGGTGAAGGACATCGGGGCGCTGCTCGACTGGATCGCGAAGCAGCCCGGCCTGGACGCCGGCCGGGTCGGGGTGACCGGCGGCAGCTACGGCGGCTACATGGTGCTGGCGAGCATGGTCGACTACAACGAGCGCATCCGCGCCGGCATCGATGTGGTGGGCATCTCGAACTTCACGACCTTCCTGACCAACACCGAGGACTACCGGCGCGACCTGCGCCGCGTCGAGTACGGTGACGAGCGCGACCCGGCCATGCGTGCGTTCCACGAGGAGATCGCGCCGCTGAACAACGCCAGGAGCATTACCCGGCCGCTGTTCGTGGCGCAGGGCTACAACGACCCGCGCGTGCCGTACACGGAGGCCGAGCAGATCGTGAAGGCCGTACGCGGCAACGGGGGCGAGGTGTGGTACCTGATGTTCAAGGACGAGGGCCACGGATTCGCCAAGAAGCCGAATGCAGACTATTTCGGCGCCGCCCAGGTCCTGTTCTGGCGCAAGCACCTGTTGGGGGAGTGAGTTGTGTCGCTGAAATTGTGTCCGGCCGCGTCAGGCAATGGCGCGGCCGGTTCTCTTTCCGGACTCTAGAACGCGTATTTCAGCTCATGCACCCTCTGCCTCTCCAACACCCGTGTCCGCACCCGCCGCCCGTAGTACTCCAGCCACCGCCCCGGCAGAGTGATCCGACTCGCGAACAACCGACTCTCAAGCAATTCCGCAATCTCCAGCCGATCCATCCGCATCCCTCGCACCTGGGCCGGCGTCGGACTGCCCCGCACCTTCTCCTTCCGACCCTTCATGTAGTTGCGCCACACCAGGAACACCGCGAGCCGCTCGGCGCTCGCCTGTCGCCGCTTCGACCACGCGATCGTTTCCCGCTTGTGATTTGCACTGCTGTGCCGCAAGAGCATGTCCGCAAGGTTCACCGGGAAGAGCCGATTGCGCGCATCTCGCCGCTCCTTGCTCGACGTCACCAGGTGCGTCACTTCGCACGGCAACTGCCGTATCGCCCTGGGATACGCCTGGTGCTCGTCGCTCAGCACCGTCAAGTGCTTCTGCCCACCGGCGACAACCTCTAGCAGGTGCGTCACATCCTTCAACACCGCCTTGGGATCAGGCCGCCCGTATTGCTGCTCAGGCGCTCGCGCTGCGCTCTGGGCGTCGGTCATGGGCCGGAACGGCGCACCTCGCTATCGGTGAAGTAGACGATGAGATCGGATCCGGGCTCGATGGCCGGATGGTGGTGGAACGCCAGAACTGGGGGTGCTCGAACGACACGAAGCCGTCGATGGCGACGATGGAAGCCGGCTTTGCGCTCTGCATCTGCTGCGTGTGGTACAGCAGACAGTGCCGGCCGAGCCGCGCCAGCTGGCGGTCGATGGTGGAGGGTGCACCCCGCAGTTCGCGGGCGATCTGGCGATTGGCCATGCAGCCGACGGTTTTCATGACGAGTTGGCCCAGGACGTCAGGTCTCTTTTGCCAGTAGGAAGTGGCGAACGTCTGGGTGCTGAACGAGCGGCGGCAGCACAGGCAGAGGAACCTGGGGATACGCTTTCTCTGACAGTGACTCCAGTGGTAGCCAATGCGCTTGAAGCGCCAGCGTTTGTGCAACCCACTGTGGAAATGGCAGTTGGGGTTGGGGCAGTGAGGTGGGGCGAAGGATCTGGCGTTGGTGCTCATGTCCGGCCCGGGGCATCATCTGGGCCGGGCACAATCTCGGCGGCACAACCCGGGGGGCGCAGTTCAGGGCCGCGCCACCTCTGCCAGCGCCAGCATCGCCGCCGCAACCTGGTCGTCTGAGAGGTAGGGCGCCGGGCCGAAACGCAGTGTCGTGCCGCGGCAATCGGTGAGCACGCCGCGTTCCTTCAGGCCCGCGCACAACCGCCCGGCGTCGGGCGCGATGAGGGTCAGGAAGCCGCCGCGCTCCTCCAGGCGCACGCCCTCTTCCAGGCGCACCACGCCGGGGTCCAGGTCCAGTCCATCGAAGGTGCGGATGAGCAGCCCCACCTGGTGCTGCGAGACCTCACGCAGGAATGCGGGCGTGAGTCCCTGGTCGCGGAAGAACTCCATCACGGCAGCGCCCCGGTAGGCCGAAGTCGGGTCGAAGGTGGATCCGGCGAAGCGGGCCGGGCCCTTGCCGTACCGGATCCCACCCGGCACCCGGGCCTCGGCCAGTTCGGCGAATTCGCTGAACCATCCGGTCACGACCGGGCGCAGCCCGCACCCGGGCGGCGTGCGCAGGAAGCAGTTGCCTTCGCCGAGCTGGAGATACTTGTAGCCGCCCCCGACCACGAAGGCGCCACCGAGCCCCAGGGGCTTCAGGGGAAAGGGGATGGCGCCCAGGGCATGGTAGGCGTCGACCAGCAGCGCGGCGCCGTGATGCGCGCAGGCGGCGGCCAGGCGGCCCAGGCCCGGCACG
Organism: bacterium; assembly: GCA_016703265.1. NCBI lineage: Bacteria > bacterium. The sequence goes on along the minus strand of JADJCK010000011.1, from coordinate 58,297 downwards.
ATGACGCCGCGCTCGAAGAACACGGCCGAGACCAGCACGGCCGCCGTGCGGTCGTCCACCTGCGATGCCAGGCTTTCCGCCGCGGCTGCGGCAGGGTACCCCGGAACCTTCACCACTTCGACCAGGCGTTCCTCGCCGAGTCGGTCCAGCTGGCGCCGGATCGTGTGGAACTCGGCGTCGGTCGTGACGAGCCGTGGTCGCTCACGCAGGGGCAGGGCCGACAGGAAGCGCACCACCAGTTCGTGCGTGTTGGCCGCAAGGGTGATGTCGCCGTCGTCATCCGCCAGCAGGGCCGCGTAGCCGCGTTGCACCCGCTGCACGCGATCGAAGGCGTGTTCCCACTTGTCGTCCACGTACCGGGCTGCATCGAGCCAGGCTTCCTGTTGGGCGGCAAACCCCGCGTCCGGCCAGGCCTGGTGCGAGTGCCCGGTCAGCAGCAGGCGCCCGGCGACGTTGAACGACGTGTAATGCGGGGCCAGCGCATTGGGGGAGCAGCGGAGCTCGGCCAGGGAGCGGGTCATGGGCGGGGCCTCCGTTGGGCGTCTGCGGGCGGCGGCGGGAGCAGGCCCAGAATAGGGCACGCATCGCCGTCGCAGGAACAAGTATGTGCCCGGGACTGCCGCCAGGTTTGACGCAGGGCATCCGGTCGTGGCACGATACGCGGTGCAACCCCACGCTGCGGAACCGGGCGGCTCCTACGGAACGGGCGAGACGACATGAAACTGGGATTCGTCGGACTGGGCATCATGGGGCGGCCCATGGCGCTGAACCTGGTGCGGGGCGGTCACGCGCTGACCGTCTGGAACCGCACCCCTGCCGCCTGCGAGCCGCTGCGCGCGGCCGGGGCTGCAGTCGCCGCAACGCCCGCCGCAGTGGCCTCCGCCAGCGACATCACGTTCGCGATGCTGGCCGATCCCGCGGCGGCCCTGGCGGTGGCCTGCGGCCCCGCCGGCATCTGCGAGGGACTGGCCGCAGGCAGCGGCTATGTGGACATGTCCACCGTGGATGCGGCAACCAGCACCCGTATCGCGGCGGCTGTGGCCGCCTGCGGCGCACGGTTCCTGGAGGCGCCGGTCTCGGGCTCGCGCCAGCCGGCCGAGCAGGGAGCGCTGGTGATCCTGGCCGCGGGCGATGCCTCCCTGTACGACGATGTCGCGCCCTCGCTCGACCTGCTCGGCAGGAAGCGCCTGTTCCTCGGCGAGGTCGGCAACGGAGCCCGCCTCAAGCTTGTCGTGAACATGGTGATGGGCGGCATGATGGGAGCATTCTGCGAGGGGCTGGTGCTGGCGCGCGCCGCGGGGCTGGAGCCGAACGTGCTGCTCGAGGTGCTCGACGCCGGTGCCGTCGCCAACCCGATGTTCCGCGGCAAGGGTCCGCGCATGCTGGCGCAGGATTTCGGCGTGGCCTTCCCGTTGAAGCACATGAGCAAGGACCTGGGCCTGGCGTGCGGAGCTGGCGCGGGGATCGGGCGTGGACCCGGTGATTGCCGCTGCCGTCGCTGCCACCTACGGCCGCGCGCTGGCCGCCGGCGACGGTAACCTCGATTTCAGCGCCCTGCTGAAAACGGTGGCCGGCGAGGGCGCCGGCCACTGATCTGCACAAAATGTGCGCGCGATCTTGCCTAGGGCGTGAGCACGCCCGCGATCGCCGCCGTCATCCACGACGCCAGCGCGCCGCCGATCATCGCCTTCAGCCCCATCCGGGCCACGTCGGCGCGCCGCGACGGCGCCAGGGTGCCGATGCCGCCGATCTGGATCGCGATCGAGCTGAAGTTCGCGAACCCGCACAGCGCGTAGGTCGCGATGACGATGCTCCGCGGCGACATCGTGCCGGCTGCCTTGACGTCGGCCAGCTGGATGTAGGCCAGGAACTCGTTCACCGAGATCTTGGTGCCGAGCAGGGCGCCGAACGAGGTGGCCTCGGACCAGGGCACGCCCATCACCCAGGCGAACGGCGAGAACGCCCAGCCGAGGATGGCCCCCAGTGAGGTGTGCGCGAAGCCCAGCCCGTAGTTGACCATCGCCACCAGCGAGATGAAGGCCAGCAGCATCGCGCCCACGTTGGCGGCCAGCTTCAGGCCCACGCTGGCGCCGCCGGCCGCGGCATCCAGGACGTTGGCGTATTCCTTGGGGATCTGGAGCGTCACCGCGCCCTGTGTGGGCGATACTTCCCGTTCGGGCAGGATGATCTTGGCGACCACCAGCGCCGCGGGCGCCGACATCACGCTGGCGGCAAGCAGGTGGCCGGCGTCGATGCCGAACCTCACATAGGCCGCCATGACGCCGCCGGCCACGGTGGCGAAGCCGCCCACCATCACGGCCATGATCTCGCTGTTGGTCATCGTGGGCAGGTAGGGGCGGATCACGAACGGCGCCTCGGTCTGGCCCACGAAGATGTTCGCCGAGCAGGACAGCGTCTCGCTGCCGCTTGTTCCCATCGTTTTCTGCATGATGCGCGCGATGCCGGAGATCAGCTTCTGCATGACCCCGAGGTGGTAGAGCACGGCCATCAGCGACGAGAAGAAGATGATCGTCGGCAACACGTGCATGATGAAGACGGTGCCGATCGAAGTCAGCTGTCCGGTGACCGAGTTGGTCACCTGCCAGTAGCCGCCCTCGGGCCCAGGTTGGCCACCAGTTCGGGGCTGCTCCGGTAAAGGCCGCCCCAGAGAAACGAGGCGCCGGCGTCGGTGAAGCCGAGGATGCGGGTGATGAAGTCGCGGGCGAACCCGAAGACAACGTCGCCCCACGGCGTCCGCAGCAGGAGCAGCGCCAGGCTGAACTGCAGTCCCAATCCCCAGGCGGCCACGCGCCAGGGAAAGCGGCGGCGATCGGAACTGATCAGCCAGGCCATCAGCATCAGGACGAAGATGCCGAAGAAGGAGATGACGTTCTGCATGGTACCTGCGGCCTTTCCGGTTGCGGCGCGCGGTGGGTGACGCCCGCCGGCAGGGGATTATCGCCCGCCGGCGGGGCGCGGTCCACCCGGAATCCGCGGCCGGCCTGCGCTCCCGGCGCCCCCGGCGATAGACCCTTGCGTCCCGGGCCGCCGTCGCGCATCCTGCCGCGCGCCCGCCACGGGCGATACAGGCCGCCGCCGCCCCCCGACCATGCAACACGGGGAGTCCCCGCGTGAACGCGACCCATATCCAGGCCATTGCCGTCGAGCTGAATGTCCCCGCGCGCCAGGTGCTGGCGACCGCCGAACTCCTGGACGACGGCGCCACCGTCCCGTTCATCAGCCGCTACCGCAAGGAGGCGACGGGCGGCCTGGACGAGGTGGCGGTGACCGCCGTCCGCGACCGGCTCGAGCAGATGGCCGAACTGGACAAGCGGCGCGAGGCCATCATCAAGTCGCTCGACGAGCGCAGCCTGATGACCGACGACCTGCGGCGCGGCATCAACGCGGCGGCCACGCTGGCCGCCCTCGAGGATCTCTACCTGCCGTACCGCCCCAAGCGGCGCACCCGGGCCACCATTGCGCGCGAACGCGGCCTCGAGCCGCTGGCGCAGTGGCTGCTGGAGGCGGCGGCGGGCGCGACGGCCGGCCCGACAGCGGCCGAGGTGGTCGCCCGCGCCCAGGCACATGTCGACCCGGAGAAGGAGGTGCCCGGCCCCGACGAGGCCCTGGCCGGCGCCCGCGACATCATCGCCGAATCGGTGAGCGAGAACGCCGAGGTGCGGGCCGAGCTGCGCGCCCTCTACCTGGACCAGGGCCAGGTGATCTCGCGCGTGGCGCGCGGCATGGAGCAGGAAGGTGCGAAGTTCCGCGACTACTTCGACTGGCAGGAGCCGGTGCGCACGGCGCCCGGGCACCGCGTGCTGGCCATGCGCCGGGGAGAGCGCGAGAAGTTCCTGCACATGGAGATCGCCGTGCCCGAGGAGCGCGCGCTGGTGATCGCCGCGCGGCCGTTCATCGCGACGAAGGGGCCCGCGGGCGCCGGGGCCTGCGCCGACCAGGTGCGACAGGCGGTGCAGGACGGCTGGCGCCGCCTGCTGTCGGTGGCCATGGAGACCGAGGTGCGCATGGAGATGCGCAAGCGCGCCGACGAGGAGGCCATCGGCGTCTTCGCGCGCAACCTGCGCGAACTGCTCCTGGCCTCGCCGCTGGGGCCGCGGCGCGTGCTGGCCCTGGACCCGGGCTTCCGCACCGGGTGCAAGCTGGTGGTGCTGGACGAGCAGGGCGTGCTCAAGCACAACACCGCCGTGTACCCGCACACGGGGGGGCGAGCCGCCGACGAGGCCGGGCACATCGTCAAGGAGCTCATCACGCGCTTCAAGGTCGAGGCAGTGGCGATCGGCAACGGCACCCACGGGCGCGAGACCGAGGCCTTCGTGCGCGGCCTGGGGCTCCCGTCAAGCGTGATGCTGGTGATGGTGAACGAATCGGGCGCCTCCATCTACTCGGCCAGCGACGTGGCGCGCGCCGAGTTCCCCGACCACGACGTGACCGTGCGCGGCGCCGTGTCCATCGGCCGGCGCCTGATGGATCCCCTGGCCGAGCTCGTGAAGATCGACCCCAAGAGCATCGGCGTGGGGCAGTACCAGCACGACGTCGACCAGAAGGCGCTCAAGCGCAGCCTGGACGACACGGTGATGAGCTGCGTGAACGCCGTGGGCGTGGACGTGAATACGGCCAGCCCGCAGCTCCTGGCCTACGTCTCGGGCCTCGGGCCGCAGCTCGCGTCGGCGGTGGTGGCGCATCGCGACGTGGAGGGCGCCTTCCGCAACCGGAAGCAGTTGCTGAAGGTGGCGCGGCTCGGGCCGAAGGCCTTCGAGCAGGCGGCCGGCTTCCTGCGCATCCGCGGCGGCGACCAGCCTCTCGACGCCAGCGCGGTGCACCCCGAGAGCTATCCCGTGGTCGAGCGCATCGCCGCCGACCTGGGGCGGCCCGTGGCGGCCCTCGTGGGCGACGACCGGGCCCTGGCCGGCGTCGACCTGAAGAAGTACGCCACCGAGGAGATCGGCCTGCCCACCCTGCGCGACATCGCTGCCGAGCTGGCCAAGCCCGGCCGCGACCCGCGCGAGCAGTTCGAGGCCTTCAGCTTCGCGCCCGGCGTGGAGAAGCCGTCCGACCTGTCGCCCGGCCAGGTGATCCCGGGCATCGTGACCAACGTGACCAACTTCGGGGCCTTCATCGACGTGGGCGTCCACCAGGACGGGCTGGCGCACATCAGCCAGCTGGCCGACCGTTTCGTCCGCGACCCCAACGAGGTGGTCAAGGTCGGCCAGAAGGTCATGGCGCGGGTGACTGCGGTCGACCTCGAGCGGGGGCGCATTTCGCTTTCGCTGCGCAGTTCGTCGGATTAGTGCCGGGCCGGCGCCCGGTCAGCCTGTTTCAGGCGGTTTCCGGCGCCCGGCAAACCGGCTGATCCGACAAATTGACAGTCACCCGCGTGGCTGGTACTTTACGCGCATGCAAGCGCCAGAACACAAGCCGTTGCCCCCGGTGATCATCGGGGTGGCCGGGGGATCCGGCTCGGGCAAGACCACCGTGGCCTACAAGGTCCGGGAGGCCTGCCCGGGCAAGACCATCCAGATCGTCCATCATGATTCCTACTATTGGGACAATTCGGCGCTGCCGATGGCCGAGCGCGCCAAGATCAACTACGACCATCCCGACGCCTTCGAGACTTCCCTGCTGGTCGAGCACCTGCACGAACTGCAGGCCGGACGGGCCGTGCAGATCCCGCGCTACGACTACAGCATCCACAGCCGCCTGCAGGAGACCGCTGCCTGCGAACCGGCGGACATCGTTTTCGTCGAGGGCATTCTCGTGCTCGAGTCGCGCGAGCTGCGCGAGCTGATGGACATCCGCCTGTACGTGGATGTCGACGCCGACGAGCGCGTGCTGCGCCGCCTGCTGCGTGACACGCGCGAGCGCGGCCGCACCATGGAATCGGTCGTCGAGCAGTACTTGAACGTGGTGCGTCCGATGCACCTGCAGTTCACGGCGCCGAGCAAGCGCTATGCGCATATCATCATTCCCGAAGGCGGGCACAACAACGTGGCGATCGACCTCATCGCCACGAAGATCCGCAACATCATCCGTGAACGCGACCGGTTGCGCGCCCTCGACCGCGAGGTGCGGCAGGCCCGGGAGCTGACACGGCCGGCCGAATAGCGCGGACCGGCCCGGTCCGCGAGTCCACGACCACGCGCAGGTCGCTCCGGCGGCCCGCGGCAGACCGGAGGCGCGGCGTGACGTTCGACGACCAGGAATACCTCAGGCGCTACCCGTTCATCGAGCGCGTGCTCATCTCGTCCGACGAGATCCAGAAGCGCGTGCGGCAGCTGGGGAACGAGATCAGCGGGGTCTACCAGGGCTCGCAGCCCATCTTTGTCTGCATCCTCAAGGGCGCCTACCCGTTCCTGGCTGACCTCACGCGTTGCGTGTCGGTCGACCATGAGGTCGACTTCATGGCCGTCTCCAGCTACGGCGGCACCACGCAGAGCACGGGCGTGGTGAAGATCGAGAAGGACCTCAAGGCGAACATCACCGACCGCGACATCATCCTGGTCGAGGACATCATCGACACCGGGCTGACCATCGCCCACCTGATCGAGCTGCTGCAGACGCGCAGTCCGCGCAGCATCCGGGTGGCTGCGCTGCTCGACAAGAAGGCGGCCCGCAAGAAGGAAGTGCCGCTGCACTACGTCGGGTTCGAGATTCCCAAGGAATTCGTCATCGGCTACGGGCTGGACTACGACGAGAAGTACCGCAACCTGCCGTTCATCGGCGTCATGAAGGCCTGAGCCCCGGGAGATCGTCATGTCCGCGCAGACCCCGACCAACGGCGAGAAGTTCCGCGAGGCGCTGACCTTCGACGATGTCCTGCTCGTGCCCGGCTACAGCGAGGTCACGCCGAAGGACATCGACACTTCCACCGCCATCACGAAGACGATCCGCCTGCACATCCCGTTCCTCTCGGCGGCGATGGATACCGTCACCGAGGCCGACATGGCGATCGCGGTGGCGCGCGAGGGCGGCCTCGGCGTGATCCACAAGAACCTGGACCCGCGCTCGCAGGCGGCCGAGGTCGAGCGCGTGAAGCGCTCCGAGTCGGGCATGATCACCAATCCGATCACGCTCGAACCCGACAAGACCATCGACGAGGCCCAGGAGATGATGCGGCGGTTCCGCATCAGCGGCGTGCCCATCACCGAAGGTCCCAAGCTCGTCGGCATCCTGACGAATCGCGACCTGCGCTTCGTGAAGGACACGCGCATCAAGGTGCGCGACGTCATGACCAGCCGGAACCTGGTGACGGTGCCCGAGGGCACGACGCTGGAGGAAGCCGCCGAGATCCTCCACAAGCACCGCATCGAGAAGCTGCTGGTGGTCAACGGGGCGGGCGAGTTGCGCGGCCTCATCACGGTCAAGGACATCCAGAAGAAGCTGGACTACCCGCGCGCCTGCAAGGATGCCGACGGGCGCCTGCGGGTCGCCGCCGCGGTGGGCGTGGGCGCCGAGACCATGCTCAGGGCCGAGCTGCTGGTGGCCGCCGGCGTGGACATGCTCGTCGTCGACACCGCGCACGGGCACAGCCGCAACGTCCTGGACACGGTGTCCGCGGTCAAGCGCAAGTACCCGGAGATGCAGGTCCTGGCCGGCAACATCGCCACCGGCGCCGCTGCCGCTGCGCTCATCGATGCCGGTGCCGACGCCGTCAAGGTGGGCATCGGGCCCGGCTCCATCTGCACCACGCGCGTGGTGGCCGGCGTGGGCGTGCCGCAGGTCACGGCCATCATGGACGTGGCGCAGGTCACGCGCCCGCGCGGCATCCAGCTCGTGGCTGACGGCGGCTTGCGTTACAGCGGCGACGTGGCCAAGGCCATCGCCGTGGGCGCCGACGCCGTCATGGCCGGCTCGCTGCTGGCGGGCACCGACGAGTCGCCCGGGGAGAAGATCCTGTTCGAGGGCCGTGTCTACAAGAGCTACCGGGGGATGGGCTCGCTGGCGGCCATGCAGCAGGGCAGCAAGGATCGTTATTTCCAGGGCGAGATCACCGAGACCGACAAGCTGGTGCCCGAGGGCATCGAGGGCCGGGTGCCCTACAAGGGGCGGGCCGGCGACGTGATCTACCAGATGATCGGCGGGCTCCGCTCCGGGATGGGCTATTGCGGCTGCCGCACGATCGACGAGTTTCATGACAATGCCACCCTGGTCCGCGTCACCTCGGCCGGCGTGCGCGAAAGCCATCCGCACGACGTGCTCATCACCAAGGAAGCGCCGAATTACGGCAAGCGTTCCTGACCGGCGCGCAGGCGCGCCGGCGCGCCGACCCGCCGTGAATAGCTGCCGTGCCCGCCGGGTACCCTTCCGGCCCGCACCGGCCGCCGGCCCGGTCGGCAACCTTTTCCCGCACCGAACGTAGCAGTAGATCGACCCACACCCAGGAGGATCTGGACCGTGAAATTCCGCCAATTGTCCGCCATCGTGCTTGCCGCGACGACTCTCATGCTCGCAGCCGGCGCGTTCGCCATGGATCTCGAAGAGCTCGTCGGCAAGTCGATTGAAGCCCAGGGCGGCGCCGCGGCGCTGAAGGCCATCCAGAGCCAGAAGGTGACCGGCAAGATCCTCACCCAGGGCATGGAGATGCCCATCACGATCGTTTCGGCTCGCCCGAACTCGATGCGCGTCGAGGTCACGGTCATGGGCATGAGCATCGTGCAGGCGTTCGACGGCACCAAGGGCTGGTCGATCAACCCGATGACGGGTTCGCAGGACCCGCAGCCGATGGGCGAAATGGAGACCAAGTCCGTACGCCTGCAGGCCGACATGGACGGCCCGCTCCAGAACTGGGAAGCCCGGGGCTGGGTCGGCACCTACATCGGCCAGGAGGACGTGGAGGGCACCGCCACGCATCGCCTGAGCATCGACACCAAGCAGGATGTCGTCATCGACATCTGGTTCGACGCCGAGTCGTACCTGCCCATCAAGCAGAGCACGAAGATGAAGGTCGACCAGACGGAAGTCGAGACGCAGGCCTACCCCAGCGACTACCGGACCCAGGACGGCGTCACCGTGGCGTTCGCCCTCGAGACGCGCCAGGGCGACCAGGTCATGATGAACATGGTCTTCGACACCGTCGAATTCGGCGTGGCCGTGGATCCGTCGGTGTTCGCGATGCCTGCTGCTGCGGCCGCGGCGCCTGCGCCCGGCTCCGGCAACTGAAGTTCCTGCGCCTGACGGCACAACAGAGTGCATCACGACCCCCGGTGGGACGGCCTGCCGGGGGCGCGCATAAGGGGGATCGGCATGAAGGTCAGGTTGTGTATCTGCGCCCTCACGGTGTTGCTGGCGCTGCCGGCGATGCCCGCGGCGGGTTTCGCCGCCGAGACACCGGCGGCGGCGACCATTGAGGGGGGCATCCCCATCGGTCCCCATGTCTTCGGGGCCTTGCGGGCGCGCAACCTCGGCCCGGCGGTCATGAGCGGCCGCATCACCTGCCTGGACGCGGTGGTCACCGATCCGCGCTTCATGTGGGTGGGCAGTGCCGGCGGCGGTATCTGGAAGAGCCGCGACGGCGGCGTCAGCTTCGAGGCCGTGTTCGATGACCATCCGCAGTCGATCGGTGCGCTGGCCATCGACCAGGCCCGGCCCGACACGGTGTGGGCCGGAACCGGCGAATCGTGGGTGCGCAACAGCGTCGGCGTCGGTGACGGCGTGTACCGCACCGTCGACGGCGGCGAGAAGTGGCAGAACCTGGGCCTGAAGGGCAGCGAGCGCATCGCCGAGATCCTGATGCATCCGGCCGATCCGGCCGTGGTCTATGTGGCCGCCATGGGGCCGCTGTGGGGCCCGGGCGAGGAGCGCGGACTGTTCCGCACGCGCGACGGCGGCACCACCTGGCAGAAGATCCTCTACGTCGACGACACCACCGGCTGCGTCGACATCGCGCTGGATCCCGCCGATCCGTCCGTGATCTATGCGGCGATGTGGCAGTTCCGGCGTTCGCCCGACTTCTTCACCTCGGGCGGGCCGGGCAGCGGACTCTACAAGAGCACCGACGCGGGCGAGACCTGGCGGCGCCTGGACCAGGGCCTGCCGACCGGCGAACTGGGCCGCATCGCGATCGCGGTCATGCCTTCGGCTCCGTCCACGGTCTACGCCGTGGTCGAGGCCGAACGTACGGCCTTCTTCCGCTCGGAGGACCGCGGCGAGTCCTGGACCCGGACCACGGACAACCGCGCCGTGGGCGGCCGTCCGTTCTACTTCAGCCTGTTGATCCCCGATCCTCTCGACGCCAAGCGCGTCTACAAGGCCGGGACCAACATGCTCGTGACCAGCGACAGCGGCGTCACCTTCCGCGGCGTCGGCGGCTGGGTGCATTCCGACATCCACGCGCTGTGGATCAATCCGGCGAATCCGAAGCACATGATCGTCGGCACCGACGGCGGCGTGTACATCTCGCACAACCAGGGCTCGGGCTGGATCCACGTGACCAACCTGCCCGTCTCGCAGTTCTACCATGTGGCGGTCGACGACCAGCGGCCGTTCAACGTCTACGGCGGCCTGCAGGACAACGGCTCCTGGGTGGGGCCGTCGCGCTCGCCGAGCGGCATCGAGAACTCGGACTGGGAGAACCTCGGCGGCGGCGACGGATTTGCCGTGGTGCCGGACCGCGGCGATCCCGGGCTCGTCTACTGGGAGTGGCAGGGCGGCAACATGCAGCGGCTGGACCGCCGCACCGGCGACAGCAAGGACATCAAGCCGCAGCCGGGCCCGGGCGATCCCGAATTCCGTTTCAACTGGAACACGCCCATCGTCACCAGTCCCGGCGACGGCAAGCGCCTGTACACCGGGTCGCAGTTCCTGCACCGGTCCACCGATCGCGGCGACACGTGGCGGCGGCTCTCCGGCGACCTGACGACGAACGACCCGGCGCTGCTTCGCCAGGAGCAGTCGGGCGGACTGACCGTCGACAACACGACGGCCGAGAACCACTGCACCATCTTCTCGATCAGTGAGTCGCCTCGCGACCGCAAGGTGATCTGGGTGGGCACCGACGACGGCAACCTGCAGGTCACGGCCGACGAGGGCGCCAGGTGGTCAAACGTCGCGGCGAACCTGCCGGGCGTGCCCAAGGGCACCTGGGTCAGTTGCGTCGAGGCCTCCCTGCATGATCGGCGTGCGGCCTTCGTCACCGCCGACGGCCATCGCCGCGGCGACCTGGAGCCGTATGTGCTGGCCTCCGACGACCTGGGCGCCACCTGGCGGACACTGGCCACGCCGGACGTGACCGGCCACGCGCATGTCATCCGCCAGGATCCCGTGAATCCGGACCTGCTCTACCTGGGCACGGAGAACGGCCTGTTCATCACGCTCGACCGCGGCCGCCACTGGGCGCGCTTCAGCGAGGAGTTCCCGGCCGTGCCGGTCTACGACCTGGTCGTACACCAGCGCGACGGTGCGCTCGTCATCGCCACGCACGGGCGCGGCATCTGGGTCATCGACGACCTGACGCCGTTGCGCCACCTGACCGCCGCCGCCCTCGAGGCGCCCGTGACGCTGCTGCCCTCGAGCCCGGCCGTGCTGCGCATCCCGCAGGGCAAGCAGCAGTTCCCCGGCGACACCTACTACGTCGCGGGGAACCCCGAGTCCGACGCGCGCATCGTCTACTACCTGGCCAAGCGGCATATGGTCGGCCCCATGAAGATCGAGATCCTGGCCGCCGACGGCTCGGTGCTCAAGACGCTGCCCGCCGGCACGCGGAAGGGCCTGAACCTGGTGACCTGGTCGCCGAGGCTCAAGCCGCCGAAGGTGGCGCCGTCGCCGGTCATGGACCCGGCGATCGCGTTCGCGGCGGCGTTCGGTCCCGCGGCGCCCGAGGGCCCCTACCGTTACCGCCTGGTCAAGGGCAGCGAGGTATTCGAGGGCAGCGTCGGCGTCGGCTACGATCCCGACTATCCGCATGCCCCGGCGGCCCGGGCGGCCCAACAGCGCGCCGTGCGCTCGCTGTACGACATGCTGGCCCGCATGGCCTACGTCTGCGATGCGGTGAAGGAGACCCGCCAGGCGATCGAAGCGCGCGCGGGCGATGCGAAGGCGGACTCGCTGCTGCAGGCCGACCTGCGCGCGCTGGCCGGCGAACTGGAGGTCCTGCAGGAGCGGATCATGGTCGAGGAAGAGGTGCAGGGCATCAGCGGCCGCAAGGCGCTGCGCGAGAAGGTGGTCGGAGTCTACGCGAGTGTGGCGGGCTTCGGTGGCCCGCCGACGAAGGCCCAGACGGATCGCCAGGCCGCCTTGACGGCCGATCTCGACCGCGCGAATACCGACTTCGCGGCGCTCACTGGCGAACGGCTGGAGTTGCTCAACGTACGGCTGAAGGCGTCGGGGCTCGAGCCGATCACGGTGCTCACGGCCGAGGAGCATGCGAAGCGGGATTAGCTGGTCCGACGGGCCCCGCGGGCGTGCTCAGGAAGCGGGCGCGCCCGCGGCGCGTTCGAGGACGCGCGCCAGGTCCTCGCGGGCCAGCGGCTTCGTCAGGTAGTCGTCCATGCCGGCGGCAAGGCAGCGCTCGCGGTCGCCGGACAGGGCGTTGGCGGTCAGGGCGATGACCGGGACGGCGTTGTGCGGCGCGGCCAGGCTGCGGATCGCCTGCGTGGCCGCGAAGCCGTCCATGCCGGGCATCTGGCAATCCATGAGGATGAGGTCGAATCCGCCGCCGCGCACGGCGGCCAGGGCGGCCTCGCCGTCGCTGACCAGGCGGCAGGTACAGCCGAGCGCCTCGAGGGTCCGGCCGATGACCTTCTGGTTGAAGAGGTTGTCCTCGGCGACGAGCACGTGGAGCTTCCCGGCGAGCGGCGCCGCCTGCACCTGATGCGCTCGCGCACCGGCTACGGACGGCGCCGCGAGGCCCAACGCCCGTGCGCAGGCTTCGCGGAGGGCTGGCGCCCGCAGCGGCTTGCGGACGTGCTCGGACGGTCCGCTCAGGCCGCCCGCGGTCCGCGCGGTGGGGTGGGCGCCGCCGAGCACGATGATCCCCGCCGTCGGCCACTGCCGGATCAGCGGCCAGTCCGCAGAGCCGGCATCGACGATCACGAGCGCGGGAGTGCGCTCGACGTCACTGGTGCCCGCGCTCTCCGGCCGCAGCCATTGCGTCGCCGCTCCGCACGGCGCCAGCGCGGCGTCGACGGCCTCGAACGTCGCCGCGTGACCGGTGACCACGACAACCTGTTGCCTGAGCACCGGCAGGGCCGGCGCCGTGATGTCGCCGCGCTCCCTCAGCGGCACGGCCACGGTGAACCTGCTGCCCACACCCTCGACGCTTGCGGCCGTCACGCTGCCGCCCATGGCCGCGCAGATGCGGCGCACGATCGCCAGTCCGAGACCGGTCCCGCCGAAGCGGCGCGTCGTCGAACTGTCGGCCTGGCGGAACGGCTCGAAGATCCCCTGCAGGGCGTCCGGGCTCATGCCCAGGCCGGTGTCGGAGACTTCCACTTCGAGTCCCGTGCCGCTTGCCAGCGTGTCCGCACCACGACTTCGCCGCGGGTCGTGAACTTCACGGCATTGCTCACCAGGTTGAGCAGAACCTGCCGCAGGCGCGCAGGGTCACCTTCCAGCCAGGCCGGCAGCGACGATTCCGAAACATGGACAAGCTCGAGACCCTTGGCGGCCGCAGCGGCGCTCATCATCTCGAGGGCTTCATCCACGGTTGCCCGCGGATCCAGCGGCACCTGCTCCAGGTCCAGCTTCCCGGCTTCCATCTTCGAGAAATCCAGGATGTCGCTGATCAGGCCCGTCAGCTGGTTTCCCGACAGGCGGATCGTCTCCGCATAGTCGCGCTGGTCTGCATCCAGCTGCGTGTCGAGCAGGAGGTCGACCATGCCGATCACGCCGTTCATGGGGGTGCGGATCTCGTGGCTCAATGTCGCCAGGAATTCGCTCTTGGCCAGCGTGGCCTGTTCAGCGACAGCCCGGGCTTCACTGAGTTCCTCTGTGCGGCGCTGGAGCGCGGCGTAGGCGGTGACCGTGGCCCAGTATTCACGGTGGACCTGTCGTGATGTGGCCGTGCAGAAGCCGAGGAAGACCACGAACATGAAGGCGATGCCGACGCCGGCAGCATTGAAGTCGGCCAGGCAGACCAGGGCGGGAGGCAACGTGATCACCGCATTGAACACGAGTGCCATCCGTCCTGCCGGCGCCAGGCCCGTGGCCCCGGCCACGGCGAAAGCCGAGGTGGCAAAGGTTGCCAGGAGGAACTGGCTGCTCAGGACCCCCTGCAGCGCCATGTCCGCCGAAAAGAGGCCCCAGGCGCCGCCTCTTGCCACTGCCGCCAGGCAATAGAGGCGATGCCACCGCTGCGGGTCTTCCTGCCCGCGACCGACCCTGCTGATCAGCACGAGGCGCCACGCACCGGGTACGATGATCCCCGCGCCGAGCAGCCAGTACAGGCTGTCGGCGGCCGGGAACTGCCCGGTGGAAAGGCTGATCACGAGCCACGCCGTCACGTACAGCGGTGGCGCGATCAGTCCCCGGGAGGCCAGGTGACGGTTGACGTCGATGTGGCGCCGCAGGTCAGGGCAGGTACCCGACAGACCCTTCCGGTTCGGGGGTTGACCCCGGTGGGTTTCTGGATTGAGGCAAAGGTATTCTTTAGGATTGGCAGCCCGGGGCGGCCGGGTCGAGCTCGAGCCAGGCCGCCAGAGCCTCGTAGACGGCGCCGTACTCGCGCCGGAGCTCGGCGGGGAACTCGAAGAACAGCTCCACCGCCGTGGCGAAGAACTCGGTCGGGCTCTCGGCGGCGTCCTCGTCAAACAGCACTTCGCGGCGCCGCTTCAGCCGGCGCGTATGCTCCTCGAACGCGGCCTGGAAGGCCAGCGGCCAGCGGGCGGCCAGGGCCCCGTCCCGCAGCACGGGGGTGCCGTCGGCCTCGCCTGTCTGGTCGTCGAGCTGGTGGGCGAACTCGTGGAGGACGACGTTGTAGCCGTCGCGCCGCTGCGACTCGCGGCGCACGTCATCCCAGGCGAGCACCACGGCGCCGTGGCCCCAGCTCTCGCCCGAGAGCTCGTCCTCGTCCAGGTGGACCAGGCCGTCGTCATCGGGACGTTCGTGGGCGACGGTGAAGGCGGTAGGGTAGATCACGATGGAGTGCAGGCCGGGGAAGTAGTCCGCCCCGGCCCGCAACTGCAGCAGCGCGGCTTGGCCGGCGATGGCCAGGCGCATGTCCTCGGTCACTTCCAGCCCGCCGGCGCCCTCGAAGCGCTTCTCGGCGAGCAGCACCTGCACCACGCCCTCATGGCGCTCCCGCAGCGGCGACGGCAGCCTGGCCGTCAACGGGGCCAGTGCGTGCATGCGCGCACGCTGCGCGTCCGGCAGCGGCGTCTCCAGCAGCGCGCGACGGCGCTTGCCGCGACCCCAGCCGAACATCAGCGGCCCGTTACTTCAGGTCGCTGGCGCAATGGGCGCAGCGCGTGGCCTTCAGCGGAATCGACGACAGGCAGAACGGGCACTCCTTCGTGGTCGGGGCGGCCGCAGCCGGCGCCGGCTCCGCGCGCTTGGCCTTGTTCATCGCCTTGACCAGCATGAACACCGAGAACGCCACGATCATGAAGCTGAAGACCTTGTTCAGGAACAGGCCCACGTTCATGGTCACGGCGCCCGCCGCCTGCGCTGCCGCCAGGGTCGGGTACGGGCCCGGCGCCGAGCCGTCCTTCAGGGCGACGAAGATGTTCGTGAAGTCGACGCCGCCCAGCAGCATGCCGATCGGCGGCATGATGATGTCCGCCACCAGCGACGCGACGATGGTCCCGAACGCGGCGCCGATGATGATACCGACGGCCATGTCCACGACATTGCCCTTCATCGCGAAATCCCGGAATTCCTTCAGCATGATCCATCCCCCTGGGATCGGCGGCACCGCCGCCGGTTCGTTTGACAACCCGGTCTGTCGGGATTCTAGGTTCCGGGCCGCGTAATCTAAAGGGAAAATGACGCTTGCGTAGTTACGAATACGGAAGATCATTAATGTGCGGTGTCGTTCCAAACTGGACGCTGACACCGGACCTGCCGGCGATTAAGATGCTGCCAACCGCGCCCTGGCGCCCGCTGCACCTGAACGGAAACGACCACCCTGAGCGCCGGCGCCGCCGCGCGGAAAGCCCTGCCGTGAAGAGTCCCCTTTCGCGAACGCTGTTGCGGGGGCGCACCCTGCGTTACAGCCTGCGCCGCAATCGGCGCACCCGACGGCCCGGCCTCGAAGTCAGCCGCCGCGACGGGCTGGTGGTCAGCATTCCCTGGCGCGCCCGCGAGGAGATCGTGCCGGAGCTGCTGCACCTGTGGTCGGACTGGCTGGTCAAGAAGCTCGACGAGTACGATGCGTGGGAGGGGCCGTGCGTGCGCGAGTACGCCACCGGCACGGAACTGCTCGTGCTCGGACGCCCCCGCCGGCTGAAGCTCAAGGCGCTCGGCCCGCGCGAGCGCGGCTATGTCGCCGAGCTCGAAGCCGACCACCTGGTACTCCACATGGCGCCCGAACGCATCCTCGATCCGCGCCCGGTCCTCGAGCAGTACCTGCGGAAGCTGGCGCGCGAGCACCTGCCGGGGCGTACCGACTACTGGGGCGATCGCGTGGGACGCTGGCCGAAGCGCGTGATCATCGGCGAGCGCACCACGCGCTGGGGCAGCTGTTCGCCGAGCGGCACCATATCCTATTGTTACCGTCTGGTGATGGCGCCGCCCGAGGTGATCGACGGCATCGTGGCCCACGAAGTCTGCCACCTGCGTCACCTGGACCACAGCCGGCGGTTCTGGGGACTGCTCGACGAAGTGTGTCCCCAGCATGTACGCGGCCGTGAGTGGTTGAACAAGCACGAGGACGACCTCATCCTTTAGGCGCTGACGCCGACCCTGTCGGCCGGCGCCGGCGCCGGGAGCCTGCCATGAGCGATCTGTATGCCCGCGAGACGACTCTGGCCCTGCTGCACGAACACACGCTGGGCGACAGCCTGCGCCGGCATGGCTGCGCCGTCGAGGCGGCCATGCGCGCAGCTGCCGTGCGCGTCGGGGCCGATCCCGTCTACTGGGGCGCTGTCGGCCTGCTGCACGACTTCGACTACGAACGCCATCCCGAGGCGCCGGACCACCCGCTGAAGGGCGCGGAGATCCTGCGCGCGCGCGGCTACCCCGAGGAGTTCGTGCGCACGATCATGTCGCACGTGACGCAGGTCGGCGTGCCGCGCGAGAACGACTGCGCGCGCTGGCTCTACGCGGTGGACGAGTTGTGCGGGTTCTGCACGGCCTGCGCGATGGTGCAGCCGGACAGGAAGATCGCCGCGGTCGAAGTGCGCTCGGTCATCAAGAAGCTGAAGAAGAAGGATTTCGCCGCCAAGGTGAATCGCGAGGAGATTGCCGAAGGCGCGCAGGAGCTGGGCTTGACGCAGGAAGAGGTCATCGCGCACGTGCTGGCGGCGCTGGCCGGCGCGGCGGACGAACTCGGATTGTGAGGACCTGAGATGTCCCGCTGGCCCGACACCCGCCTGCAGTCATTGTTCGGCTGCGAGCACCCCATCGTCCAGGGCGGCATGATCTGCAACTCGGGCGCGAAGCTCGCTGCCGCCGTCAGCAACGCCGGCGGCCTGGGCCTGGTCGGGGCCGGCAGCATGCGGCCGGACCTGTTCCGTGAACAACTGCGAAAGGCGCGCGCGTTGACCGCGCGCCCGTACGGCGTGAACATCCCGCTGCTCTATCCGCACAGTCCCGAGTGCATCGAGATCGCGCTGGCGGAAGGCGTCCGCATCTTCTTCACCAGCGCGGGCTCGCCGAAGAGGTTCATCGGCCCGCTCAAGGACGCCGGATGCGTCGTGGCCCATGTGGTGGCGCATCCCGACCTGGCCGCCAAGTGCGAGCAGGCCGGCTGCGACGCCGTGGTCTGTGAGGGCTTCGAGGCGGGCGGGCACAACGGGCGCGACGAGATCACGACCCTCGTGCTGGTGCCCGAGTGCGTGCGCGCGGTGGGTTTGCCGGTGATCGCCGCCGGCGGCGTCGCCACCGGTGCGCAGGTGGCCGCCATGCTGGCCCTCGGCGCCGCGGGCGTGCAGGTGGGCTCGCGCTTCGCCGTGACGCAGGAGTCGAGCGGCCATGCCGCCTTCAAGCAGGCCGTGGTCGACGCCGGCCCCGGCGATACGCAACTGGTGCTGAAGGCGCACGTGCCGGTGCGGTTGCTACGCAACGCATTCCGCGACCGCGTGACGGCGCTCGAGGCCGCGGGCGCCGGCCGCGAACAACTGGAAGCGGAGCTGGGCCATGGCCGCGCGCGCCGCGGCATGCTCGAAGGAGACCTGGACGAGGGTGAGCTTGAGATCGGCCAGGTGGCCGGCCTCATCGACGACATCCCCACCGCGGGCGAAGTGATGCGGCGGCTCGTGGAGGATTGCGAGCGCGCGGTCGCCCGCCTGTGCGCCCCGGGGCCAGGCCATGAACAGCGGACGTGAACCGGGCGCAGCACCCGGCGCCGGGCTTCGGCTGAGCGCCGCGGAACTGGCAGCGCGCCTGGCCGCGACCTGTCCGGAACATCATCTGGACCTGGCCGGGGCGGTGGCGCTGCCCTGCCCGTTGCCGCACGCCGATCGCTGGCGCGCCTACGTGGCCGAGGGGCGGCATGGCGGCCTGGAGTATCTGGCGCGCGACCCCGAGGCGCGCCTGGACCCGACGGCTCGCCTCGACTGGGCCACGACGCTGCTCGTCTTCGCGCAGCGGTACACCGACGGCTGGCCGGCCGCCGATCCCGACCCCAGCGCCGGCGGCCCGGCGGGCAGCGCGGACGACCCGCCCTGGACCGCACGGGTGGCCCGGTACGCGCGCGGGCTCGACTACCACGACCTGCTGAAGCGCGACATCACCAGGGCCGTGGCGACGCTGGGAGCCGCTGGGGCGCCGCCGCGGGCACGCATCTCGGTTGACACCGGGCCCTACCTGGAGCGCGAGTACGCCTGGCTGGCCGGGCTCGGCTTCCTGGGGCGCAACACGTGCCTGATCCACGAGAAGCTGGGTTCCGGCTTCTTCCTCGGCGTGGCCCTGACCGACCTGGTCGTCGACGGCCTGCCGGAAGCCGGCCTGCCGGCCCTGGAGCCGCTGTACGCCGCCCTGCCGCGCCGTCGCCATGCGACCCCCGTGGCCCCGGTCACGCGCTGTGGAAGCTGTACGCGCTGCGTGGAGGCCTGCCCGACGCAGGCCATCCTGCCGGGGGGTGGCCTGGACGCGGGGCGCTGCCTCAGTACCTGGACCATCGAGTGGCGCGGCCAGGCGCCCGCCGGCCGCGAAGCCGAACAGGGCGGGCTGCTCTTCGGTTGCGACATCTGCCAGGCCGTGTGCCCCTGGAACCTGCGCGCGGCGGCGGCGCAGCGGCCGGGGTTGCCGCCGCCACGCGAAGGCTATGCGCCGCTGGCCGCCCATGCGGAGCTCACGTTGCGGGACATCGCCGGAATTGACGATGATGTCTTCAGCGCGCTTCCGCCGCACGCCGCTCTGGCGGGCGCACCCGGACGGCTGCGCCGCAACGCCGAGCGCGTGCTGGCGAACCTGGACGCAGCCACGGCCGGGCCTCTGCCCCCGAAGGAGGCCTGACGATGCCGACATCGATGCCCGCCGCAGCCTGGTGGCGCCCGTTGCCCAACGGCCAGGCCGCGTGCGACCTGTGCCCGGTCGGCTGCCGCCTGCGCGAGGGGCAGGCCGGCCCCTGCGGCACGCGCGCGAACCGCGGCGGGGTGATGGCGCCGCTCCACTACGGGCGCATCGCGACCGCTGCCCTCGATCCCATCGAGAAGAAGCCGCTCTACCACTTCCATCCCGGCCGCGACATCCTTTCGGTAGCCGCTCCGGGCTGCAACCTGCACTGCCGGTTCTGTCAGAACTGGACGTTGAGCCAGCAGCCGGACGCGCCCACGCGCCCGGCGGCCCCCGCCGACCTGGTCGCGGCGGCCCGGCAGCAGGGATCCGTCGGCATCGCCTTCACCTACAGCGAGCCGCTGGTCTGGTATGAGTTCGTGCGCGACACGGCCATCGCCGCGCGCGCCGCCGGACTGGCCGTGGTCCTGGTCACCAACGGTTACCTGAACGAGAAGCCATTGGCCGAACTGTTGCCGCTGGTCGATGCGGCGAACATCGACCTCAAGGCGATGGACGACCGCTTCTACCGCCGCGTCTGCAAGGCCAGCCTGGCGCCGGTACTGCGGGCCATCGAGCAGTTCGTCGCGGCGGGCGTGCACCTCGAGCTGACGAACCTCGTCATTCCCGGCCACAACGACGACGAGGCAGCCATCGAGGCGCTGGTCGACTTCGTCGCCTGCCTCGGCCGCCCGGTGCCCCTGCACTTCTCCGCCTACCCCCCGGCCTGGAAGCTCACGGCACCCGCCACGCCGCGCGAAACCCTGCTGCGGGCCTGCGAACAGGCGCGCGGGCGCCTGGACTGGGTCTACACCGGCAACATCAGCAGTGCCGCCGGCCGCGACTCCCTCTGCCCCGCCTGCGGCACCCTGCTCGTCGATCGCGTCGGCTACCGCGGCGTCTCCCGCCTCCTGCCCGAAGCCACCTGCCCCGGCTGCCGCGCCCCGCAACCTTTCGTGATCTGACCCCCAGAGCTGCTCTCGTCTTGCTCTCAGTTCTTGGACAAGTGGCCGCTCGCCATTGCGCAGAGGCGGTTGTCAACAAAGGAACGGCGGGCAATCCGCAGCGCCGAAGGCGCGAGGACAGCCCGCCGTTCCTTTGTTGACAACCGCCTCTGCAAAGGCGGCAGAGGACTACTTGTTCAACACCATCTTATGAGTCGCCACCTGGCCATCAGCCCGCAGCCGCGCCAGGTACGCACCCGACGCCACCGGACGCCCGGCGTCGTCGCGACCGTCCCACTCGACGGTCCGCTCACCGGCCGCCACGGTGTCGGACAGCAGCGTCCGCACCAGGCGGCCCTGCAGGTCCAGCACGTCGATCACGGCCGGGCCCTGCTTGGCCAGGCTGAACGTGACCCGGGTGGACGGGTTGAACGGGTTCGGCGCGTTGCCGCGCAGGGCGAACACGTTCGGCACGCCGACACCGGCGACGTAGCTCTCGACGGTCAGGTCGACGGGCACGACTTCCGGCGACGATGTCGCGTTGTCGAGCACGACCATCCAGGCGTTGTAGCCGCCGTCGGCCAGCCCGGTCGTATCGAACGACAGGGTCAGCGTCTGGCCGGTGCCCTGGGGCAGGGTGCCGGTGGTCGGGGCCACGGTCAGCCAGGGCACGGTCTGGTAGATCCAGAACGGCGCGTCGCTGACGTCGGTGACCAGACCGTCGGTGCTGCCGACGCGCACCAGGCAGTCCTGCGCGGCGGGGCCCGCCAGCACGAAGGTCTCGGTGCCGTCGTTCGGCGTCGAGGCCGCCAGCGTCTCCCAGCTGCCGCCGTTGTCGCGGCTGAGCTCGACCTTGACGTCGGTCATGACCAGCGCCGACCAGTCGACCTGAAGGCTGCTGCCCACGGTCAGCACTTCGCCGCCGTTGGGCGTGAGCACCGAGGAACTCGGCTCGGGCGTGCCGCAGCAGTCGATGTCGGCCCAGAGCAGCCAGTCGCCGGCGAAGCCGTAGCCCGTGACCACGTCCTGCCAGCCTTCGCCCCACTCGTTGTAGTTCACGCAGCCCTGCGGCGTGGTGTCGACGGGGATACCCACGGGGCCGGCCGTGTTCGTGAACTCGAACACCAGGTAGTAGCTGGCGTCCATGTCCTGGCAGGCAAAATTCGTCGGCACTTCGATGTCGTAGTAGCCTTCGGTGGCGAAGCCGGAGAAGTCGTAGGTGGGCGAGGTCTCGAGGATCGCGCCCGGGCCCACGCACTCGCCACCGGAAGTGGCCAGCGACACGCGCACCTGCGGCGCCGAAGCCGGGCCCAGGTGCAGCACCATGTGGATGGCGCGCACGTTGAAGCCCGGGTTGCAGCTGCAGGTGTAGTCGGCCGGGTTGATCAGCGTGGCGTACGACTCGTTGCCGGCCCACCAGGTGGTGTAGTGACCCTGGATGTTGCCCGTGTCGTTGTTGCCGAAGACGCAGTCGCCGGCATACTTCGCCACGGCCAGCGGCCCGGCGTGCTCCAGCTTGCCGGCGGGGTTGCGCGGCGAGGCCTTGACGGGGGCCAGCCTGGCCAGCGCCTTGGCCGACGGCGCCTGGTCCATCACGTAGGCCGAGTAGACGAGCTGCGAGCCGGCCACGCCGGTATTGCTCAGGTCCACGGTCTCGGTGCCCAGCGTGTTCGTGCTCATCGTCTTGCTGACCGAGGCGGCATTCAATGTCGCGGTCGGGGGCGGCAGCTGGCGGCTGACGTCCAGCGTGAACGCCTTGTTGTCGCCGGTGACGCCGGAATTGACGACGACCAGGCCCACGCGGTTGAGGTCGGCCAGGGCCACCGACAGCGTCACGTTGGCGTCGTTGCTGCCGTCCAGCGGGATCGTCTCGATCAGGCCGCTGCCGTCGTTGCGGCGGATCACGGCCTTCAGGGCCAGGTTCGCAGTGTTGTCGCCGTTGAAGACGATCCGCAGTTCGCCGGCTTCACCCGGGGGTGAAACCGGTGCAGTGGAAGTTCTTCGCCGAAAGGTGGCTCAGCGTGCCGCTGCCGGCGTATGGGTAGGCGGCGACCGCAGTGGCCTGGCTGTTCGGGTAGTCGGCCGCTTCGCTGTAGCCCAGGCCGGTGATGGCCCGCGTGCCGCAGGCGTAGTTCCAGGCCGCGAACACGGGATAGCCGGCCGCGAGCGAGGATCCGTGTGTGGCCAGGATCGTGTTGTACGAAGTAAGCATCGGCTCGGCCTGGTGCGTGGCGCGCCACGCCCACAGGTCGACGATCACCTGGTTGCCCCAGGTCTCGCTCATCCACTGCTGGAAGATGCAGTCCTCGTAGGAGCCGGAGCCGCCGCCGTCCAGCGAGGTGCCGGGCGCGGTGATGCCGTTGCCGCCGCTCAGGTAGTTGTAGTAGTCGTTGGTGGCGTCGAAGACCAGGTCCTCGGCCCACGTGCCGTCCAGCTCGACCCAGCCGCCTTCGCTCCACAGCGACGTGCGGTACTGGGAGGCATGCTTGAACTCGTGCGCGCAGGTCACCTTGGCCGCGCCGAGTGCATCGCCGTCGGGATCGTCATTGGCCGGGAAGCCGACGTAGTCGTTTTCCAGCACGATGCGTGTCGTAGAGCCCGTGACGGTGGTGTAACCGTAGGTGCCGCCCTGGTTGGTGAAGCTGATGTTGTAGTAGGGGCTGTGCAGCGGTCCGGTAAAGCCCAGCGTCGTGATCTCCACGTTCCAGGAAGTGTCCAGATAGCTGGCGATGCGCTCGATGTAGTCGGGCACGCCGTTGGCAGGATTCGTATCCGCCGCCGGGACGCCGTTACCCCCAGCTGTCACGTAGGTCAGCTGAAAGAACCCGGACGGGCTGATATAGGACAGCTTGTCCCCGCCCGGCTCGGCCAGGTAACCGTCGATCGCCGCGACGACGTCGGCGCGCAGGCTGCCGCGCACCGCGTTGAACTCGATGATCAGCGGCGTGGCGCAGCGGATGGGTGTGCGCTCGTCCGGCTGGTATTCGGCCGGCAGCTTGTCGCCGTCGAACACGTACTGGAACCGGTAGAGCAGCGCGAGATCGTCATCGATGGCGCCGGATTTCAGCGCGGCATCGATGCGGGCGAACTGGGGCAGCGACTCATGCGCCACGGCGGTCGTGGCCAGGCAGAGCAGCAGGGACAGGGCGAGCAGGAACCTACGGGACATTTCGGCCTCCTGGGGTGATAAGCCGGGCTCAGGAAAGGTGGCTGACCGGCCACCCGCAGTCCGGGCAGGCTACGGGAAGATACGGGGAGAAAGTCACGAATGCGTGGCAGCCGAGGAAATTCCGGAGGAACCGG
Source organism: bacterium (assembly GCA_016703265.1). Lineage (NCBI taxonomy): Bacteria > bacterium. The sequence goes on along the minus strand of JADJCK010000011.1, from coordinate 34,442 downwards.
TGCTGTTGACCGGTTGGATTCAGCCGCCCGTGTGCGAGACGCGCACCACGGTGGCGATGCCACCGCGCACGAACCACTCGCCGCGGATGTCCATCCGCCGCGGGCGCGTGGCGGCGACCAGGTCATCGAGGATCTGGTTCGTGACCTTCTCGTGGAAGGCGCCCTCGTCCCGGAACGACCACAGGTACAGCTTCAGGGACTTCAGCTCCACGCACTTGCGGTCCGGGACATACGTGATCACGAAGCGCGCGAAGTCGGGCTGGCCGGTCAGCGGGCACAGGCAGGTGAACTCCGGGCACTCGAACTCGATCTCGTAGTCCCGCTCGGGGACCGGATTGGGAAACGTCTTCAGCTTCCGGGACGGGCGGCTGGCCATGCGGCAATCCTCGCTCAGGATCGGGTCAGGTGCGAACGAAGGCCCCAAGGTATCGCTTGCCCGCGCGCCGGGCAACGGCGGACCACGGGGCGGGACGGAAAGGGGCCCCGGGAGTTCCCGGGGCCCCTCGGTTCGAAGCCGTCCACGAACGTGAACAGCAACTCGAGCCAACTAGCGGAACATCGCCTTCACGTCGCCGAACGACTCGGTCTCGATCGCAACGGCGCCGTCGGAGCTGAAGTTGAAGCTGTACGTGCCACAGGCGGCCGTGCCCCACGAATCGAGGACCAGGATCACGGTCTGGGCCGCGCCGGTCGTGTTCGTGTAGGTCAGGGTCTCCATGTCGCCGCCCAGCGTGTCGTCGGCGAAGCCCAGGCAGGCGGCGCCGGGAGCGCAGGAGTCGAGCAGCCACAGGGCGCCGTCTTCGAGGTCGTAGGTCACGTCGGCCGTGAAGTAGCCGCCGGCCGGGATCTGGATCTCGTAGTAGTGCTCGAGGCCGTTCTCGGTGTACAGGCCGCAGGCGTTGGTGGCGATGTTGTTGTAGCCGTCGCAGGTGTCACCCGTGAAGTAGGTGCCCGTGACGTCCTGGATCAGTTCGCACATCGTCGGGGGAGCGACGAACGGGGTCGTCGTGAAGGTCAGCGTGAACGCGCCAGCGGCGCCGCCGTAGCCGTCCACCACGAAGAAGAACTCGCCGGGGAAGGGCTCGGACACGAACACGCCCGAATCCACGACGATGAGGCAGCCCAGCGCCTCGTCACAAACGTCCAGCACGGCGATGTCGAGGTCGACGGCGCTCGTGACGCCGACTTCCCAGGTCACGTCCGCGGGGAAGGTGACATGGTAGACGACTTCGCCGCCGCTCTCGGTCCAGGCGCTGCAGCCGTAGGTCGACACGTTGTTCACGGCGCCCACGTTGGTGCCGTTGTACACGCCGACGTTCAGGTCGACTTCAATGGCGCCGCTGCAGTCGAGCAGGCCCTGGGTGCTCTGCATGCCGATGACCGGGGTCTTGGCGGTCGGGAACTTGCCGGTGTTCTCATGCAGGTCGGCGGCGACGGCGGCGCCGGCCAGCGACAGCACGGCAGCCGCGGTCAGAATCGATTTCAAGATGCGCATGGATCTCTCCCCCCGAGGGAATAAACAGGTTGTCTGCGACGAAACGGCGGATGCCGAACGCCGATGATGGACCGGAGCTGCATCGTCTTGGCGAGGATGTCGGGCGCCGGACTTTGTGATCATGCCATAAGGCGTGGGCATCATTCAAGGGCGAAACGACAAAAAAACCGTGACAATTTACATTGGTTGCAATTGCGTGACAAACATCAGTCGCAAAAGCCAAAACAGTACCTGTGATGACAAAAAGGCCCCCGCCAGGTGGCGGGGGCCCGTCATCTCCGGACGTCAGGGACGCTACTTGACCAGCGCCATGCGCCCGACGGCACGGTGCCCGCCGCCGTTGACCTCGTAGAAGTAGACGCCCGCGGCCACCGGCTGCCCGGCATGGTCGTCGCCCGTCCAGACGACGTCGTGCGCCTGGGCGCCGAGTTCCTCGTCCAGCAGCGTCTTCACGTGGCGGCCCGCCAGGTCGAAGATCGTGACCGTCGTCCGCGCGGCCGCCGGCAGCGCGAAGCGGATCGTCGTCTTCGGGTTGAAGGGATTGGGGAAGTTCTGGTCGACCCGGAACGCCAGCGGCAGGGCGCCGTCGTCGCCCGGCACGGGCGAAGCGACACACGAGCCCAGCAGCGCACCGATCTGCCCGCACGCCCCGCTGTTTTCGGGACGGCACAGCGAGGCGGACTGCAGCTGGAAGTTGCCGCCCGCCGCATCGCAGAACAGCGGGTCCACCGCGATGTTGCCGCCGGTCCCAGTCGGGTCCGCGATGCCGGTCCAGCCGCTGTTCTGGTTGCCGAACACGTCGTTGCACGTCGGCGCGGACGAGCTGCCCACCAGGGCAAAGCCGTTGCCGAACGAGGCCCCGCCGATATTGCCGGCCGAGATGTTGTTGCTGATGGCCGGCGAGCAGTTGGCGACGTACGCGCCGCCGCCGCCTGCGCCGCCCGTGTTGCCGTAGACGGTGTTGCCGGTGATGCCGCTGTTCGGGCAGTTGTCGTAGTGGACGCCGCCGCCCCAGAAAATGCCCGAGTTGCCGTTGATCACACTGTTCGACAACGTGGCATCGGTGCAACCCACCAGCGCGATGCCGCCGCCAACCTGCGCCTGGTTGCCGCTCACGACCAGGTTGGACAGCGTTGCCAGGGTGCCGCCGGTGGCCTGCAGGCCGCCTCCAAACATGAAGGTCGAGGCGGCCGTCTTGTCGTTGCCCACGAAACTCGTGCCGTCGGCGTTCAGCGAGCCGCCCGTCTGGTACATGCCGCCGCCGCCGGTCTTGGCCGTGTTGCCGGAGATCGTGCAGTTCTCGACGGTCATTGCCGACATGACGCCGGCGCCGCCGGCATAGATGCCGCCGCCGAGATCGGCGTTGGCATGTCCACTGACCGTGCAGCCGCTCAGGTACGGAGTCGCGCCGTGCGCATAGAAACCGCCGCCGCGCGGCGGGTAGGATGCGTTGCTCGTCACCAGGACGTTGTCCGTGATGGTGCAGTTGGTGAACGTCGGCGCGCCGCCGCTGGCGAAGACACCGGCGCCGTAGACGCCCGTGTTGCCGAAGATCTCGCAGTTCTCGAGCAGAGCCGAGGAGTTCGCCAGCAGCACGCCGCCGCCGCAGCCGAGCTGGCTGCTGCTGCCCACCGTGTTGCCGTGGATCTTCAGGTTGCGCAGGATCGGCGACACCAGGTTGACCAGGACGCCGCCGGCGCACCGCGTGTTCGGCGCGATGATCGACATGTTCTGGCCCGTGCCGCCGGTGATCTCGAACCCGTCCACCTCGGTTGTCTGCGTGATGGCTCCGGAGAAAGTGAGCTGCACGCCCGAGCCGCCGCTGATCAGCGTGTGGCCTCCGACGAGATCGCGGGTCGTGTAGGAGGCATCGTAGCCGCCGAAGACCTTCAGCCCCTTGCCGAAGACGGTGAACGGGCTGGCGACGACGGCACTGCCGAGCACCTTGACGGTGTCGCCGGCAGCGGCGCCGTTCATGGCGTCGAACATCGACGGGAACTCCTGCGGGTACTGGTGCACGTTGTCGCCCAGCGCCTTCAGCAGGTTCACGCGGCCGGAGCCGAGCTTGCCCTCGAAGCCGGGATTGACGGCATCGATGGGATCGGCGCTCGACTGGATCAGGGCCGCCACCTGCGAGGCGGTGTACTCGGGATGCGCCGACCAGATCAGCGCGCAGGCGCCGGCCGTGATCGGGCTCGAGAAGCTGGTGCCCTGCGTCGCTTCGTAGGTGCTCAGGCCGCTCGTGTAGTGGTAGGCGGTCGTGTTGATGCCCTCGCCCGGCGCCGCCACGTCGACCCAGGTGCCGTACGACGAGAACGACGCCCTGGCATCGCCGGAGCCGGTCGCGGCCACGGCCAGGATGCGGTCGTCCGACAAGCCCTGCAGGTAGCCGGCCACCTCGTCGTTCTCGTTGCCCGCCGCCACGCAGATCACCATGCCGGAATTGAGCGCGGCGGTGATCGCGTTGGCGAACGCGGTCGTGAAGCCCGTGCCATACGACAGGTTGATGATGTCGGCATCGTTATTGGCGGCGTACATGAAGCCTGAGGCCATCAAGGACGCGTAGGAGACGCCATTGCCGTCGGGCTGCAGGAACCCGATGCGGATCGCCATGATCTTGCAGCCGGGTGCGATCGCCGCGACGCCGACCCCGTTGTTGGTCAAGGGCGAGATGCAGCCCGACACCAGCGTGCCGTGGCCGCCGAAATCCATGGGGTCATTGTCGGCGGGAGTGAAGTCCTCGCCGGGCATCACCAGCGTTGAGGACACGTTCACGAAGTCCCAGCCGCGGATGTCGTCCACGAAGCCGTTGCCGTCGTCGTCCACCATCGCCGTGCCGTAGTACTCTTCCCAGTTGGTCCACAGCGCGCCGTTCACCTTGTCCGGGTGCGGGCCGCCGAGGTCGGGGTGGTGCCAGTCCACGCCGGAATCGAGCACGGCGACGACCACGTTCGAGTCGCCCAGCGATTCGGACCAGCCGCCCACGGCGCGCGTGTCGCCGCCGCCGGCCGACATGTTCCGCAGGTGCCACTGGTTCGTCAGGTCGTTCGGCAGGTAGGCGGTGCCATGCGATTCGAGAAGCAGGTCCTGCTCGACGGTCGTTACAAAGGGCAGGGCCCGGAGCGAGGCCATGATTTCGGCATCGCGCCCGAGGTCGTCGTGCATCAGCAGGTAGTGCCGCGCGAACTCGCGCCGCATCGCCGCATCCTTGGCCGCGCCGGACGTGCCGGCAAACAGCGGCTCGAGGGCGAGGGCGCGATGGCCGGCCAGCACGGCGTCCAGGGCCGGCATTCCGGTGCGCAGGCCGCCGGCCGCCTTGCCGTCGATCGCCGGCGTCGCCACCGGCGTGGTGCCGGGCTCGAAGGTGATCAGGATGCGCCCGGGCACGGGCACCGGCGCGGCCGCCATAACAGCCACTGGCAGAACCAGCGCCACTATCAGGCTCAGCGACAGCAAGTGAAGGGGCGACGACTTCTTCATGGAAAACTCCCACGGGCCGGCACATGACCGCTCGGCCCCGTCTGAGGGTTCTTGGCTGAAACGACTGTCCGCATCCGCCTGGGCGGGCCGGATCCCCCCGGACCGGCCTCTGCGCTTGATCCGTCGACTACTGCTGAATCGACAAGGCACGGCGCCTGATGTAATGATACCGCAGACCTGCGATTTGATCAATATTGCACCTGCCAAACCAACAAATTTCCGGCAAGGGGGCGGTTGGCCCCTGACGCAGCCGTTGCCGGGAACGAGGCTTTGAAAGGCCAACCTCTTGAAATCACGCGAGATCCTGTTCCTCGAACCCTGGGATGACGGCTCGCACCGGGCCTTCCGCGAGGGCCTGCTGGCCTGCTCCCGGCATCGCTTCACCGTTCTTTCGCTCCCGGGCCGTTTCTGGAAATGGCGCATGCGGGCGGCCGCGGCCTGGTTCGCCGATCGCCTGAACGAGCAGCCGCCGGCCGCCGGGCTCATCCTGACCACCGGCTTCCTGAACGTGGCCGACCTGCGCGGCCTCCTGCGCCCGCCGCTGGATCGCCTGCCGGTCGTTCTCTACATGCACGAGAACCAGCTGACCTATCCGTTGAGCCCGCTCGAGGAGTTCGACTTCCACTTCGGGTTCACCAACATCATCAGCTGCCTCGCGGCCGATCGCGTGGTGTTCAATTCGGCCTGGCACCGCGACCTGTTCCTGGAGGCCATTCCGGCGTTCCTGAACCGCATGCCCGAAGCCGTGCCGAAGGATGTGCCGGCGCGCATCCGCGATCGCAGCGAGGTCATCCCCGTCGGGTTGGAGCGGCTACCGCTGCCGAAGGGACACTTTCCCCAGTACCGGGGCGGGCGCTGCGCGCCCGAGGCCGGGCCGCGCTGGCCGCGCGGCGAGCGGCCGCTGCTCCTGTGGAACCATCGCTGGGAGTTCGACAAGCGGCCGGAGATGTTCGCGCAGGCGCTTACGGCCCTGCTGGACCGCGGCCTCGATTTCGAGGTGGCGCTGCTCGGCGATCCGGCGGGGCGGGAAGAGGTGTTCGCGCCTGTGGCCGAGCGCCTCGGGGCGCGCTGCCGCGCCTTCGCCTGGATTCCCGAACGGCGCACCTACGAGGCGTGGCTGGCGGCAGCCGATATCGTGGTCAGTTGCGCGGCACAGGAGTACTTCGGCGTCTCCGTGGCCGAGGCCATCCACGCCGGCGCTTATGCCGTGCTGCAGCGCGGGCAGGTCTATCCATCGCTTTACGGCCCCGGCTGCAAGGGGCGTCACTTCTACGAGGACCAGGCGGGCCTGGAAGAGCTGCTGGCGATGCTGATCGCCGGCGATGCCTGCGGCCACGTCTGCGGGCTCGACTGCCTGGCTGACCAGTGGACCTGGTCGCGGGTGGGGCCGCAGCTCGACGCCCTGCTGGCAGCCTGCGACGGCAAGGCGCGCCGATAGTCGTCGCCGGCCGCCCGCCGGGGCGGGCCGGGTCGCCGCGGTCCGCAGCCGGGCACGACGGCGGGAGCGGGCGCGCCTTTCCCGGTCTGCTCCCAATCGATGCTGGCGCGGGGACGCCGCAGGTCGTATTTATTGGCCAAGTTCGATAATTGGCCCAGTTCTCATATTGGCCAGGTTCGCTTGGCGACGCCACCTGACAGGAACACGTGTGAACGACGGCGGCTCGAGGCCCCAGGGCAACAACTCCGGCAACCAGGGCGGCGGCGGCAATCGCGGCGGCGGTCGCCTGCGTGGCACCGGGCGTGAGCCCGGCCGCATCGCGCGCGTTCCTTCCGGCGGCGGCAGCGGAGGTGGCGGCAGTGGCGGCGGCAGCGGCAGCGGCGGTCAGAACCGTCGTCCGGGTCCGCCGCGCAGGGGGCCCAGTTCCTCCGGTCCCAATGCGCCGGGTCCGATGCCCTCTGGTTCCGTGTCGGGCAACGCCGCGATGTCCGGCCCCGGTGGCCCGCCCATGGCGGGCAACGCGAACATGGGCGGCAACTCGAGCGGTCCGCCGGCGCGCCCCAATTATCCGTCGGCCCCCGAGCCGATGCCCGCCGACCCGGTCGTGACGCCCGAGGCCCAGGCCCTGGCCCTGACCGCCTGGGACCTGGCCCGTACGCGCGGTGACCGCGAAGACACGCCGCGCGGCCAGATCATGACGCTGCGCACGCACCAGAAGCTGATCGCCGCCTTCGAGGCGGGACGCCACATTCCCGAGGAAGATCGAACCTTCCTGCGCGTGCGCGAGAACGCCCGCGGTTCGTTCCTGCTCATCCACGGCATGTCCACGGGGCCGGCCGACCTGCGCGGCCTGGCGCGCCACCTCGGCGACAACGAGTGCAACGTGTGGGTGCTCCGCCTGCCTGAACTGGGCGCGGTGCCCGGCGCCCTGAGCCACGCTTCGTGGGAATCGTCGCTGCTGCAGGCGCGACAGCGCTGCCAGATGCTCAGTCGTGGCGGCGGCAAGCTGCACGTGGTGGGCCTGGGCTATGGCGCAGCGCTGGCGCTGCATCTGGCCAGCCGCAGCGAGATGATCAGCAGCCTCGTGCTGCTGGCGCCGGCGCTCATGCCGCGCGTGTCGGCGTTCCAGAGGCAGCTCGTGCGGTTCCGCCTGCATCGCCTGGCGATGTTCCGCAAGTGGCTCGGCGTCAACGCCGACCTGCTCGAGGGCATGGATACGGCGCGCAGCCGCGTCGGCCGGGTGCAGGTTCCCATCTATGCCGCGCAGTGCGACGACGACGATCGCGCCTCGCCTCTTTCGCTGCGGTTCCTGCAGCGCAAGGCGCACAATCGCGATTCGCGGTTCCAGGTGTTCCCCACGGGCGGACACGCCATTCTCGCCGCCCACGGCGAGCGCGTGCTTTACGGCGAGATCCTCAAGTTCTGCGGGATCAAGTAGCGCTCAGCCGGCGGCCTGCCCGGCTTCCAGGCGCAGCAGGCGCGAGGCATCGAGCCCCGCGAGCGGCGCCAGCCGTTCGATGCGCGTGCGCAGCCCCGGATCACGCCGCTTGCCGTATTCCAGCGCCAGGTCCAGCACGACGTCGGCCGCGTCGTCGGGAGGCGTGTCCAGCAGCGCGGCCACCGCGGTAGCCGCCGCCGCCCTCGGTGACGGCAACAGCCGCACCAGGTCCGCCGACTCAAGGCGCGCGCCCAGCCCGAGGCGACGCACCGCCATCGCACCCACCACGTGCACATAGTCCTCGCAGTGATCCGCCAGCTTCTGCAATACGGCGGCGACGGCAACGTTGCCCGAAGGCCCGCGCGCGAGCAGCGCTGCCGCGGCTCCGTAGCAGGCTGCGGCCACCGCGAGGTCGCGGGCGCGGGCGGTGCCCGCCGTGTGGCCCCACGGCACGTCACGGCGACGCCGGTTCTCGCCGCGGGCAAACAGGCCAAGCATCAGCAGGCGGTGATCGGCGTTCGCACGGTACCAGTCGGCGCGGTCCTGTCGCCCCAGCCGCGGGTCGGGTCCCGGCACCAGCGGGTCCAGGCCGGGCGTCACCCTCGGGTCCAGGCGACCGGTCGCCAGTTCGTCCAGGCGCAGCGCCAGGTAGATGTTCACGTCCTCGTCGGGCCCGGCGCCGTTGGTGGGCAGCCAGCTGCCGCGCCTTGCCTCGAGCAGGTTCTCGACCAGGTGGAAACGCAGCCCGGCCGTCGTCACCACCGGCAGGGAGGGCCGCGCGGGGCGCGGCGTGCGGCCGGGACGTGCAGGGGGTGCGATGCGGGCTGACATGGGCGGCTCCTTCCGCAGGGGGTCTCCTGCGGGTCCCTGCACGTCGCGTGCCCGGGAGAGCCGTGTCGGGTTTTGTTTAACTTATTTATTTACAACGTTTTACATTGATTGTGGCCGGCAGGCAACCGGCCAATCCCCGCCGTCCCGGCCGTTTTCAGGCCGCCCCGCGCGCCGCAGGGTGAGCGTTGCCGGGCGCCCCATCCGCCAAAAATCGCTTTGGTCGCCTCCGCGCGGGCCGATGACACCGCTCGGACCCGGGTGTTCCACGCCCGCTTCACAGCTATTGCGCCGATTGGGAAAGGACCGCGGCATGACCAAGAAGAAGCGTTCCCGATTGAACGACCAGCCCATCGAGGGCTTTGCCGACCTCGAGGACGAGCTGCCCGTTGCCGCGCCGGCAGGCGCCCGTGCCGAAGAACCGGTGAGCGCGGTGCGCGCCGCGGCAGCCCCGTCGCCGCAGCCGGAACCGGTCGAGCCGCAACATCCGGCCGCACCGCGCCACGTGCAGCCGCGCCGGCAATCGACGCTTCCGCCCTGGGGCTCCATCTACACGGCGTCGGTCATCGTGGCCGGCGTCGGGCTCGGCGGCACGGCGCTGCTGGTCACCGGCGGTGCTGCTGATGCGGCCTGGAAACCGGCTGACCTCTTTGCCGTCCAGAACTACCTCGCGCCGGCTTCGCACCCGCTGAATCTCGTGGCCATGCTGGCCATCGTGGTCGGCGTGGTGGGAGCTCTCGGCGGACGCGCCCTCGCCAAGACGCTGAGTCGGCTGGAGGCCGAGCGCGCGGCCACCGACCGCGTCGTCGACAAGCTCACGGCCCTGCGCCTGGACAACGAAGGTCCCTGGGGTGACGCGATGCTGCGCGATCACCCTTCGGCGGGCGCGTTCGTGGCCGAGGTGCTGGGAGCGTGGCGCCTGCAGGGTGCACGCCTGCGCCGCGTGAACGGCGTCGAGGGCGAGTTGCATCGCCTGCAGAAGGCCCTTGCCGAGAACACGCGTGACGTACTGACCGGTCGCTTCGATTCGCCGGCCGTCGGTTCGCTGGCCGACGAGATGACCCGGTTCCTCGATGCGCGCAATGCCGATGCAAAGGAACTGGCGGAGCTGCGCCGGCGCAATCACGAGGAATCCGAGGCCATCATGGCGCTCGTCCAGGAGGCGCGTGCGTGGAACCGTTCCACGCTCGAGCAGATCGGGACGCAGGGCTCCGCGCTCGAGCGCATGGCCCGGCGCCTGGAGGATATCGGCGCCACCGTCGGCCAGGGCAGCACGCCGAACGCCGGACAGGCGGCGGCGCTGCTGGCGGAGATCAGGCGCGACCTCGATACGCAGGGTGCTTCGCGCGCCCCGCGCGTGGCCGGGCTCGACGACCTGGCGGCGCAGGGCAGCAAGCTGGCGTTCCAGATTTCCATGGAAGTGGCGCGACTGGGTCCGCGCGGTGAGCGGCTCCAGCCGATGAGCCAGTCGCTCGAGGAACTCACGACGTCGCTGCGCCAGGCGCTCGACGGCGCGGGTACGGCAGCGGCCCCGGCCAACGTCGGCGCCGTCCTCGGCAAGATCGATGCGTTGTCGCGTCAGTTGAGCAATGTCTCCGCCGCCGCGGTGACCCCCGAGGCGCTGGAGGAGATCGGCCGCTCGGGTCCGATCGTCGGCCGCGTCGCGGCGAACCTCGCCGATGTCGGCCGGCGCTTCCAGGCGCAGTCCGAGCGGCTCGTCAAGCTGGGTGAGTCGTTCAGCGAACTGACCGGCGCGCCGTTCGACGCCTCGCTGCCCACGGCCGGGCAGCCCGAGCCTGCGGCCGAGAACGGGCTGCGCGTGATCCCGCAGGATCCGTTCTGCCGTGACACCGGCGCGCGAACCGCCGTTGTCGATCCGTTCACTGTGGACACGCCGCTGGCCGCCCCGCCGGCGCGGCCGCTGCTCTCGACCGAACCGGTCATCACGGCTCCGCCCGCGTTCGTGCACGAGCCCGCATTCGAGCCCGAGCCCGCATTCGAGCCCGCGGCGGAGAACGAGGAGGACGGGTTCGTCATCGAGCGCGCGGCGCCTGTGAGCCGCATGCTGGACAATGCCGGCGGCGAGGTGACGCCCCTGGAGCTCGACTCCATCCTGCCCGAACGCCGCGTGGAGCCGGACGAGCCGGCGCCGCGTCCGGCGCCGGTCGAGGCCGAGCGGATCTACGATCTCGCGGAATTCGGTGCCGTGCGCCTGGATGAGGCGCAGGACGAGGATCGCGTCCACGAACTGGCCGAGTTCGGCGCGGTCAGGGTCGCCTGAGCGACCTGGCCACGGTGACAGGTTCGAAGGGGCGGGCGGGGCCGGCAGGGTCCCGCCCGCCCGCTTTGAGGGCCGCTCCGGGGATGCCTCCGGCCCCGGCCCCGTCCGGGGCGGCAGGATCCGCGCAGGGCGGATTGCAATGCCGGCGGCGTTCTTGATGTATCCTGCACAGGTCCGCTGTCCGCTCCATTGCCCTCGATTTCCTCCAAATCCCTTGTGATGGCTTCCAATCGCTGATTCTGGCCAGATGGTGGTGTTTGGCAATTGCGGCACGACCCTTGCATTTTTTGTCACATAGTACTGTGGCACAACCCACTCGGGTCACACAAGAGGAGAGCCCCCAATGTCCGACAACCACGACAACTCCAGGATCTACATCGGGGGGGAAGATCAGTTCGGTCAGGTCATGACTTCGGTCGAAGCTGCGGAATACCTCAAAATGCACGTCAAGACTGTCTGCAGATTGGCGAAAGAAGGGAAGATCCCGGCCCGCAAGGTGGGCAGCGAGTGGCGCTTCCTGCGGACGGTGCTGGACAGCTGGCTGGCCGAGGCGCTCGTCTGATCCGGCTGACCCGTCCCGTGGCTCGAGTCGCGAAGACGGCCGTAGCGCTCCCGACGATCGGGCAGGCTGCGCGGGGGCGACCTCGCGCAGCCGCGACTTACGCGAAGGTCTGACCGATGGCGATCCGCTACACACCACTGGAACTCGATGAGCCCCTTCTGTTCGGCATCGGGCTGAGCGGAACGGTCAGTCGCGCCGACAAGCAGAACCTGCTGGCGCTGGCCGACCGCTGCCTTGAGCGCGGGAAGCTCCACATCATCCTGGACATGACGGGATTGACCGCGATCGGGGGCGGCGGCGCCCGCGTGCTGGCGGACTTCCAGCTGAGCCTGACCTCGCGTGATGGTGAGGCCGTGTTCGTCGGTGCGGGCAAGACCGTGCGCCGGTTCCTGCGTCAGCGCTTCGATGACATGCCGCTGCGCTTCTTCCCTTCGGTCGAGGTGGCGCAGGCGCGCTTCACCGACGCGGACTACCTCTGGGATCCCGACGCTGAGGAACTCGCAGCCGACCTGGCTGCCGCCGATCATCGCGATGAAGATGCCCCCACGAGCACCGGCGGTGTCGGCGCGGTAGCTGCCTTCGAGGATGATGACCTGCCGAGTGAGGTCGAGACTGCAGCCGAGGTTCCGGCGCCGGCACCGAAGTCGCCGCGATCGGCGCGCCCGGAACGCCCGGCGCCCCGCGCCGCAGCCCCGGCCAAGGCGCGCGACGAAGGTCGCGACGCGGTCCAGGATGTGCTCGACGAATTCAACGGGCGCGAGGAGGATGATCCTGCCTCGGGCCCCGGTGGCCGGCGCAAGGACCACCACTACACGTCACTGGCCGAAGCGGCCGACGAGTTGGGTCGCTGGCGCCCGGGCGAGGGCGATGCCGACTTTGCCATCGCGCTGCGCAATCTCCTGTTCAGCCACGGCCTGGCCGAGGATGCGCTGCTGCTGACGCGCAGCGAGGACCTGCTCCAGGACGCGCGGAACCAGTGGGCGCTGCCGGCCGACGGTTCGCTGGCCACCCAGCTGCTCGAGGCTTCCGGTCCCCTGACGATGCTGGACCTGGCCGACGGCGACCTGCTGCCGGCCGAGACCGAACTGCTCGAGCACCTGACGCCGGACCTGTTGCTGCCCATCCGCGTCGGCGACCAACTGGTGGCCACGCTGCTTCTCGTGCGCGGCGACGGCGAGCGCGAGTATTCCGTAGCCGAGCACTTCGCCCTGGAACTCCTGATGCGCCTGCTCGCGGGCGCGCTGGCCGGGCCGGCCGCCGCGCCAGGCGCGGCCGCCACGTCGTCGCCGTCCGGGGCGGACGAACCGGCTCCGGCCATCATGGCCCCGGGCGTCTCCGAGTTCTCGCCGACGGGCCGCCTCTGGACCGCAGCCGACGCGGGCGATGATGCGCTGGCCGACGCGCTGATGCAGCTGGCCCTCAAGCTGCCCGAAGCCAACGATGCGCCGCACTTCTGGCGCCTGCTCGCGCGCCAGGTGTGGCCGGTCCTCCCGTTGCGATGCGTCGGCTTCCTCGCGCCGGGAGTCACCCGTCCCCAGGTCGTGGCCGGCAACGCTGAGGCGTGGGATCGCCTCGAAATGGGCGACGGCAAGCTTCAGCACTTCCTGCGCGCCATGGAACTTCCCGTGCGCGTGGCCAACCTCCCGAACTTCTTCCGGCAGACGCGCGAGTCGCTGCTCGACGCCGGTGTCGACTGGATCGTCGGGCTGAACTGGCAGGACGAGTTCCTGGGCAGCGCGCTGCTCGGCCTGGAGCCGTCGTTCACCCGGCAGGATCTGGCGACCCTGCTGACGGAACTCTTCGGCGAGGCCTCGCGCCTGCTGCACCGCCTCGACACCGAGCCGGCGGCCACGGATGTCGACCTGGAGATCGTGCGCCTGCTCGTCGAGCAGCACGAGAAGCGAAGCCAGGGCCCCTTCGCGATCACCGGCGCCATGGTCGGGCCCCTGCGCCGCCTGAGCCGCGCCATGGGCTTCACCGTGGAACAGGAGCGCGACCTCATCCAGGGCTGCCTGCTGCGTGACCTGGGCCTGGCCGCACGCGAGGACGCCCTGATGGGACCGCGTGCCGCCATGGACCCGACGCAATGGCCACGCTTCCGGCAGCACCCGACGGAGGGTGCATCGCTCCTGCGCGGGCTGCAGGCGCCGCAGACCGTGCTCGACGTCGTCGCCGCCCATCACGAGCGCTTCAACGGCAAGGGATTCCCGATGGGCCTGAAGGGCCGCCAGATCCCGCTGGCTGCGCGCATCGTGAAGGTTGTCGAGAGCTGGGTGGCCCTGCGTACCGGTGATGCCTCGCGAGCGCCTCTCGGCGCCGAGGAGGCGCTCGAACTCATGCTGGCCGACGCAGGAGAGCGCCTCGACCCCGATATCGTCGCCGTGTTCACCCGTTCGCTGCAGCCTGAGCTGCAGCGGGCCGGGGCCGGTGCGCCGCCCGGCGCGTGACCGGGGCGCGTCACGCGCGCGTGTCCCGCTGTCCTGATTCTCTCGGAACGCCGCGCCCTCCCTTCCGGAGGGCGCAGCACCTTCTGGTGGACCATGGATTCGGCGTGATCCGCGGACGCGCGATGTTTTGTCCCGTGTGGGACACCGGGACACTTTGCAAACGGGGCGTCGCCCGCCGCGATGCGCGAGCCTGGTGCGCAGGATGCGCCGTCGCAATCGGTTGGCTGTGCGAAGGGATAGCGCACGGATGCCCACCCTAAAGTGGCCGCATCCTTGCTTCACATTCGCTGCCGTGGGGACGGGCTGGGAGGACTGGACCCGCGGATGTCCTCGGCAGCCGGCGGTCGACCCTGGTCCACCGCCGGCTGCTGTGCTTTCCTCAGGCGGCAGGCAGGTCCGGCATCGGCCTTCCCACCGCAGCCGCCACCGGCCGCACCGCATCCATCATCCGCGCGAAGGCGCCGAAATCCAGGCTCTGCTGCCCGTCTGACACCGCCTTCGCCGGGTCGGGGTGCATCTCGACGATGATGCCGTCGGCGCCGGCGGCCGCCGCCGCGCGGCACATCGATTCCACATAGGCGCTGTGGCCCACGCCGTGGCTGGGATCGACGATCACCGGCAGGTGGCTCAACTGCTTGATCACCGGCACCGCCGACAGGTCCAGCGTGTTGCGCGTCGCGCGCTCGAAGGTGCGGATGCCGCGCTCGCAGAGCATCACCTGGTGGTTGCCGTTCGAGAGCAGGTACTCGGCCGCGAGCAGCAGTTCCTCGATGGTCGACATCAGTCCGCGCTTGAGCAGCACCGGCTTGCGCTCGCGCCCCACGGCCTCGAGCAACGCATAGTTCTGCATGTTGCGGGCGCCGATCTGCAGCACGTCGGCATAGCGGGCCACCAGGGGCACGGCGTCGGGCGAGACCACCTCGGTGATCACGGGCAGCCCCGTTTCCTCGCGCGCGGCGGCGAGGATCTTCAGCCCTTCCTCGCCCAGCCCCTGGAAACTGTACGGCGACGTGCGCGGCTTGAAGGCGCCGCCCCGCAGCGCACTGCCGCCGCAGGCGCGCACCTGCCGCGCGCAGGCCAGCAGCTGGCCGGTCGACTCCACGGCGCACGGGCCCGCCATCACCACGAAGTTGCGGCCGCCCACCTGAGCACCACCGAGGTTGATCACGGTCGGCTCGGCGCGGAAGTCGCGGCTGACCATCTTGAAGCTGCTCGACATGGTCGAGACCTGTTCCACGCCGGGCAGCGCCGACACGCCTTCCAGCTGTGAAGCGCCCGCTTCCATCACGCCGACCACGGTGCGGCTGTTCCCGTGCGACGGCCGCGGACGCAGGCCGCGCGCTTCCAGTTCACGGATGACGCCGCTCAGTTCCTGCAGCGTCGCGTTCTCCCTCATCACGATGATCATGTGCGTTCGCCTTTCGCGCGGCCAGCCGCGCCCGCGTTCATGGCGCGGTCCAGTTCACCGATGAATCCGGCGGCGGTCGCGCGCGCGATCTCCGCATTTCCGGCCGTCTCCAGACGCCGCAGCAGGGCGCTGCCGACGATGGCGCCGTCGGCGCAGGACGCCACGCGCGCGGCCTGCGCAGTCGTGCCGACGCCGAAACCCACATAGAGCGGCAACGCGCAGGCAGCGCGCACGCGTGCGACGTACGCTTCGAGGTCGTCGCCGGCGCCGGCGCCCGTGCCCGTCACGCCGGTGGTCGAGACGAGGTAGAGGAAACCGGAAGCCCGTTCGGCCTGGCGGCGCAGGCGATCGGCGTCGGTGGTGGGCGCCACGAGCGGCACCAGGTCGATGCCTGCTTCGGCCAGCGCGGCGCCCAGCAGAGCCGATTCCTCGAGCGGCAGGTCCGGCACGATGACCCCGGCCACGCCGGCCGCGGCGGCCGCGCGCGTGAATGCAGGAGCGCCCATCCGCAGCACCGGGTTCAGGTAGCCCATGAGCACGACCGCAAGTTCGAGCTCGCGGTGGGCCCACGCCGCCAGCTCAAGGGAGCCGGCCAGCGTCATGCCCTGGGCCAGCGCCCTTTGCGAAGCCGCCTGGATGACCGGCCCGTCGGCCACCGGATCGCTGAACGGCACGCCGATCTCCACCAGCCGGCAGCCGGCGTCCTTCGCGCCCCGCAGCGCGCCGCGGCAGGCGTCCGGGTCGGGAAATCCGGCCGTCACGAACGGCACCACCGGTCGCACGCCGTCGCGGCGCAGTTGCTCGACCACGTCACCGAGCCTGTTCATGGGCGCCTCCGTCGTTTCCGTGCATGTCCTTGTCGCCGCGGCCCGAGAGATTCACGACGACGACCAGCGGTCCGGCACCCTCGCCGCCCGGCCGCGTGGCGCGCAATCCCGCGCAGGCCTCGTCGTCGGCCAGCAGCCTGCGGCAGAACGCCAGCGCGTGGCTCGATTCCAGCGCGGGAATGATGCCCTCCAGGCGGCACAGGTCGCCGAACGCCACCAGCGCTTCCGCATCATCCACCTCTTGGTAGGTCACGCGGCCGCTGTCCTTGAGGAAGCTGTGCTCGGGCCCGACACCCGGGTAGTCCAGCCCCGCGGCGATCGAGTGGGCGGGCACGACCTGGCCGTCCCCGTCCTGGAGCAGGTAGCTGTACGAACCGTGCAGCACGCCCGGCAGTCCGCGGCAGAGGGCCGCCGAGTGGCCCTGCGGTCCGCCGCCGGCCTCGACGCCGAACAGCGCCACGGGATCGTCGATGAACCCGGCAAAGAGCCCGGCCGCATTGCTGCCGCCGCCCACGCAGGCGATGGCGAGGTCGGGCAGGCGCCCTTCCTTCTCCAGCACCTGGCGCCGGGCCTCGACACCGATCACGGCCTGGAAATCGCGCACCAGCGAGGGATAGGGATGGGGCCCCACGGTGGAGCCGATGATGTAGTGGCTGCCGGCGACATTCGTCACCCAGTCGCGGATGGCCTCGCTGGTGGCGTCCTTGAGCGTGCGCGCGCCCGACAGCACCGGCACCACTTCGGCGCCGAGCAGGCGCATGCGCTGCACGTTCGGCTCCTGGCGCTGCATGTCGACTTCGCCCATGTAGACGGTGCAGGACATGCCGGCCAGCGCCGCCACCGTCGCCGTGGCCACGCCGTGCTGGCCGGCGCCGGTCTCGGCGATGAGGCGCTGTTTGCCCATGCGCCTTGCCAGCAGCACCTGGCCCAGGCAGTTGTTGATCTTGTGGGCGCCGGTGTGGTTGAGGTCTTCGCGCTTGAGCCACACGCGCGCGTGGCCGCCGCAGTCGGCTTCGAACCGGCGCGCGCGGTAGAGCGGCGTCGGACGCCCGCTGTAGTCGGCCAGCAGCCCGGCGAGCTCGCCCAGGAAAGCCGGATCCCGGCGCGCTTCGAGCCACACGGCCTCCAGTTCGCGCAGGCAGGGCATGAGGGTCTCGGGCACGAACTGCCCGCCGTAGGGGCCGAACCGCCCCGGTCCGCCGGCGGCCAGCACGCCGCCGCCGCCGCCGGGGTGCGCCTGCATCGGGCTCGTCATCTTCCGGCCTCCTTCAGGAAAGCAGTGAGCAACGCGGCGTCCTTGCGACCGGGCGCACTCTCGACGCCGCGGCAGACGTCCACGCCGAAGGGGCGTGCCGCGGCAACGGCCCCGGCCACGTCGACCGGCCCGAGGCCGCCGGCCAGCAGCACGCGGCCGCCGGCCTGGGCCAGGCGGCCGGCCGCCGCCACGACGGCCGCACGCGAGGCGGCCGCGTCGGAGCCCTTCGGCGGGTCGACCAGGAAATAGGCGGCCGCGTCGTGGGTCCCCACCGTCGCGTCGTCGGCCTGTTCCGGCACCAGGGCACGGATCACCGGCACGCCGGCCGCGCGTGTCACTTCGGCGGCGAAGGCCGGCGACTCGTCGCCGTGCAGTTGCACCAGGTCGAGGTCGACTGCGGCAACGGTTGCCAGCAGCTCTTCCAGCCCGTGGTTGCGGAACACGCCCACCAGCCGGGCCAGCGGCAGCGCAGCGCGGATCGCACGTGCCTGGTCGATGTCGACGCGACGCGGGCTCTCGGCGAAGACCAGGCCCAGCAGGTCGGCGCCGGCCGCGGCGGCCAGGCGGGCATCCCCGGGAGTGGTCAGTCCGCAGACCTTGACGAGCGGCACGTCGCCCGCGCGGCGACCGCCGAGCACGGCCACGGTGTCGCCAGGGTCCGGACTCTGCAGCAGCGCGTGCCCGATCAGGAACGCATCCGCCCCGGCGCACGCCAGCCGTTCCACATCCGCTGCGGTGTAGAGGCCGCTCTCGGCCACGCGGACGACGTGGGAGGGCAGTCGCGGCAACAGGCGCTCGCCGCGGCCCAGATCGGTGCGCAGGGCGGCCAGGTCGCGATTGTTGACGCCGACCAGGTCGGCGCCCGCAGCCAGCGCCAGGTCGACGTCGCGCTCGTCGTGGCACTCGACCAGGACCTGCAGGCCCAGGCCCCGCGCGTGCGCCAGCAGCGACGCCAGTGTGGGCGCCTCGAGCCAGCGGGCGATCAGCAGCACGCAGTCGGCGCCCGCGGCCCAGGCCGCGTCGATCTGCACCGGATCCAGCACGAAATCCTTGGCGATGACGGGCAGGCCGGCCGAACGCGCCGCGTCCAGGTCTTCAAGGCCGGTGCCGAAATGCGTGCGATCGGTCACCAGCGACAGGGCTGCAGCACCGCCGCGCAGGTACGAACGGGCCACGCGATCGACGGGCGTCGTCAGCGCGAATCCCGGATGGCTGGGGGCGCGCCCCTTGATCTCGGCAATGATCCGCCGGCCGCCGCGCAGCGCGCTGCGGAAGTCGCGAACGGGCCGGTCCTGGGGTCGCACCGCAGGAACGGTGGTGAACGAGGCGCGATAGCGCGCGGCCTCGGCCAGCTTGAGCGGCCGGATGTCGTCCAGGAAGCTCATGCCGCCTCCCGTGGCACGCCGCCGGTCGCGCGCGCCAGCTGGTGCAACACGCGCAGGGCGGCGCCGCTGCGGAGTGCCGCGCGCGCCAGCGCCACGCCGGCGCGGAAGTCGGGAGCACGTCCGGCCAGCACGGCCACGAAGCCCGCGTTCAGCGCCACGGCGTCGGCGGCCGGCCCGGGGCGGCCCGAGAGTACGGCCGTGATGATCGCCGCGTTCTCGGCGGCCGTGCCGCCGGCCAGGTCGGCCGGCTCGCACCGGTCGATGCCGGCGTCGGCCGGGTCGAACGTGAACGTGCGCACCGCGCCGCGTCGCAGTTCCGCCACCAGCGTGGGCCCCAGGGGCGAAACCTCGTCCAGTCCGCCGGCACCGTGCACGACGAAGGCGCGCCGCGAGCCGAGCGCGCCCAGCACGCGCGCCATGCTCTCGCAGAGCGCGGGATCGAACACGCCCAGCAGCTGCAACTCGGCGCCCGCAGGATTGGTCAGCGGTCCGAGCACGTTGAACACCGTGCGCACGCCCAGTTCGCGGCGCACGGGACCGGCGTGGCGCATGGCCGGGTGCATGAGCGGCGCAAAGAGGAAGGCCAGTCCCAGCTCGTCCAGCAGTTCGCCGGCACGGACCGGGCCCACCTCGAGGTTCACGCCGAGCGCCTCCAGCACGTCGGCGCTGCCGCTGCGCGACGACACGGCCCGATTCCCGTGCTTGGCCACGGGAATCCCCATGCCGGCGGCCGCCAGCGCCGTGGCCGTGGAGATGTTGAAGGTGCCCGCGCCGTCGCCGCCGGTGCCGCAGGTGTCCACGAGTCCCTGGCGACGGCAGCTGATCGCCACGGCGCCGTGCCGCATGGCCTCGGCGAAGCCCGTGATCTCGTCCACGGTCTCGCCCCGCGCACGCAGCGCCACAAGCAGTCCGCCCAGGCGCGTCGGCGGCACCTGGCCGGCCATCACGGCGGCCATCAGGTCGCGGGCCCGTTCGCGACCAAGGTCGCGGCCGGCGATGACCAGCTCCAGCGCCTCGCGCGACGGGTCCGGGATCGGTTCAGGCAGGTTGCCCATGGCGGCCTCCGGCGGCGCGCACGGCGCCCAGGAAATTGGCCAGCAGCAGCCGGCCTTCGAGGGTCAGGATCGACTCGGGATGGAACTGCACGCCCTCGACAAGGTGCTGGGTGTGGCGCACGCCCATGATCTCGCCGTCGGACGTATAGCTGGTGACGCGCAACGAAGCCGGCAGGTCGCCCTCGGCCGCAATCAGAGAGTGGTAACGCGTGGCCTCGAACGGGTTCGAGAGCCCGGCATAGATGCCGGCGCCGTCGTGGTAGATGCGGCTCGTCTTGCCGTGCACCGGCCGCGCGGCGCGGATCACGCTGCCGCCCGCAGCCTCGACGATGCACTGGTGGCCCAGGCAGACGCCGAGGATGGGCACGCGACCGGTGAAGGCGCTGATCATCGCCAGGCTCACGCCGGCGTCGCGCGGCCCGCCGGGCCCCGGCGAGACGACCAGCGCCGCCGGCGCCAGGGCCAGCGCCTGTTCGACGGTGATCGCGTCGTTGCGCTCGACGCGCACCTCGGCGCCCTGGCTGCCGAACGCCTGCACAAGGTTCCACGTGAACGAATCGTAGTTGTCGATGAGCAGGATCATGGTCAGCGTCCCTCCCCGGCCAGCCGCACGGCGCGCGCCAGTGCGCTCATCTTGTCGAGGGTCTCCTCGTGTTCCCGCGCGGGATCCGAATCGACGACGATGCCGGCGCCGGCCTGCACGCTGAATTGCTCGCCCCGGCACAGGAGCGTGCGGATGGCGATGCACATGTCCATGTCGCCGGACTGCCCGAAATAGCCGACCGCCCCGGCATAGTGCCCGCGCCGTCGGCCCTCCAGTTCGCTGATGATCTGCATGGCGCGGATCTTCGGCGCTCCCGAGACCGTGCCGGCGGGGAACGTCGAGCGCAGCGCATCGAACATGTCCAGGCCCGGCAGCATCTCGCCCGACACCCGGGACACGAGGTGCATGACGTGGCTGTACCGTTCGATCGCCATGAAGTCGTCCACTTGCACGGAGCCCAGGCGGCAGACGCGGCCGAGGTCGTTGCGTCCCAGGTCCACCAGCATCACGTGCTCGGCGCGTTCCTTTTCATCGGCCAGGAGGTCTGCCGCCAGCGCATTGTCGGCGGCGGCCGTGTCACCGCGCGGACGTGTGCCCGCGATGGGATTGACCTGCAGCCGGCCCTCGTGCAGGCGCACCAGCATCTCCGGCGACGAGCCGATGAGCTGGTGATCGCCGAAGTCGAGGTAGAACAGGTAGGGGCTGGGATTGAGGATGCGCAGCGCCCGGTAGACCGCGAACGGCGGTACCGTCGCGGTGCCTACCAGGCGCTGGCTGAGCACGATCTGGAACGCGTCGCCGGCCAGGATGTGCTCCTGGGCGCGACGCACGCGGTCCATGAATTCCTCACGTGACACCTCGGCGCGCAGGTCGCCGGCATGGGCGGGAAATTCATCCCGCGCCGGCACGGTGGGCCCCTGTCGCAGCGCCGAGGCCGGCAGCGGGGCTGCCAGCAGCTCGAGGAGCTGCCGGATGCGCGCCCCGGCCCGCTCGCGGTCCGCCGCCTGCGGCCCTTCCGGCACCGACAGGATCTCCAGCTCGCTGCGCGCGTGGTCGAACACGACCATCGTGCGCGGCACCACGAAATGGAATCCGGGCAACTCGTCGCCGCCGCCGTCCGGCAGCGGAATGCCGTCGAAGTACCGCACCAGGTCGTAGCCGAGGTAGCCCACGGCGCCGCCCAGCGGTGGCGGCAACGGCCGGTCCGGCGACGGCGCCAGCGGCGCGCGCGCCAGCTCGCTGCGCACCGCGGCCAGCGGGTCGGCCGGATCGATCGCGGTGGTCATCACCGTGGCGCGGCCCTCCTGGTGCCGCGTGACCACGACCGTGTCGTCGCGCTGCGTCAGCTCCACGCCGGGATCCAGCCCGATGAACGAGTAGCGTCCCATCTGCAGCCCGCGCTCGACGCTCTCGAGCAGGAACACGGCGCCGCGCCCTTCCAGCTTCAGGAACACGGAGACCGGGGTCTCGAGGTCGGCGGGAATCACCGCGCGCACCGGCTCCAGCGGCGCCGGGGCTTCCGGCGTTGCGAGCGGTGGGCGGCGGTTCGGCTCGGTCATGGCAGCTCCTGCAAGGCTGTGCGCCGGTGGCGGCGCGGGCGACGAGTGGTCCTGGAAACGAATGCAAAGCCAGATAACGAAAAACCCGACATCCGGGGGATGACGGGCTCGGGTTCAGCTCGGGTTCGCGGTCAGGTCAGTTCAGGGAACCTCCGCGCGCACCAGTGCCGGCCTCCGGGCCCGTCGCCCGCCAATGCCACCAACGCCACGTGCCGGCGCTGCCGCTCTGGGCGCCCCTGGCACGGGAGAAGTGGTTGGTGCGGACGAACATCGGGATCCCCGGTCCGTTGAGGCCGAATCTCAATACCGGATTGATGATACCCCGGATCGGCCGTCCTGTCAATGGCCGTGCCGCCCGGCGCACGAAATCGGCTAAGGACGTTTCCGATTCATCCGATAGGGGTTGCACTCGGGTTCGCCCAACCGGGAACCCACGGCCGGCGCAAGCCCGGAAGGTCGACGAAAGTCCAGGTGGCATTGTGACCACGAATACCGAAGCCCGAACCGATGCATCGTCGCCGACGGCAGCCGCCCCGGTTTCCCTGGAGGGCTCGCGCGAGATCGCTGCCATGCTCATTGAATCGGGGGTGCTCGCACCCGCCGATCTCGACTACGCACTGAGGGTGCACACCAAGCTGGCGAATCCGCGGCCCCTCGTCTCGGACTGCAGGACCTCGGCCTGGTGACTCGGAGATCCTGCGAGACCCTGACGCAACCGCCGTTGCGCCTGGGAACCCTCCTGCTCGAACTCGGGTGATCAGCGAACCTGACCTGCAGGCCGCCATCGCGCTGCAGAAGGACTCGCGCGGGCGCAAGCTCGGCGAGGTGCTCGTCGAGAACCACTTCCTGACCGAAGACGAGCTGTTGAAGGTGCTGTCGGCACAGCTCGGCTTCCCGTACCTCGACATGGACCGGATTCCCCGTCGACCGGGGCTGCTGGCACCGTTCAAGTCGGGCTGGTTCATGCGCAACCAGGCCTTGCCGTTCCGCGGTCCCGACGGGGCGCTGATGCTGGCCGTGGCCGACCCGCTGGTTAGCGAGCCGCCCAACGAAGCCACCCGTATCCTCGGCCAGTCGGTGGTGCCCTGCCTGGCCCGCCACGTGCTGGAGCAGGCCGTGCGCGCCATGGCGCCGGTGCCGGATTCCGTGGCCAGGCTCGAGAACGAAGGCGTGCAGGTCCAGGCTGTCCAGCGGATCATTGCCGAGGCCATCGAGCAGAAGGCCAGCGACATCCACATCGAACCGATGAGCGACCGCCTCCGCATCCGCTTCCGGCAGGACGGCGTGCTCGTGCAACATGGGACCGCCGCTGGAATCGCGCGGCGCTCACCAGCCGCACAAGGTGCTGGCCGGTGCGAGATTGCCGAGCGCCGTAGGCACCGGACGGTCGCATGGTGTTCGAGCACGAGGGCGCGAACCTTGACCTGCGCGTCTCGTTCTATTCGACCATCCACGGCGAGAAGATCGTGCTGCGACTTCTCAACAACCGCAGCAAGCTTCTGGACATCAATGACATCGGCATGGCGCCGCGGATGATCCAGCGCTTTCGCGACGATGTGCTCGATGTGCCAAGCGGCGTCGTCCTCGTCACCGGGCCCACCGGTTCGGGCAAGACCACGACCCTTTACGGTGCCATCAACTATCTCAACAGCATCAATACCAGCATCATCACGGCCGAGGATCCCGTCGAGTACGTCATCAACGGCATCAACCAGTGCTCGATCAATCCCAAGATCAGCATCACCTACGAGGAGACCTTGCGCCACATCGTGCGCCAGGATCCCGATGTCATCGTCATCGGCGAGATCCGTGACCGCTTCTCGGCCGACACGGCGATCCAGGCGGCGCTCACTGACACAAGGTGCTGACGACGTTCCACACCGAGGATTCCATCGGCGGCCCTGCGCCTGTTGCAGGACATCGAGGCGTTCCTGATCTCGTCCACGGTGGTCAGCGTCCTGGCCCAGGGGCTGTTGCGGCGTGCCGCGCTGCCGGCGGACCACGCTGACGCCGACGAGGTGCGGCGGCTCGGCTACCAGCCCAAGGATGTCACCTGCATGACTTCGCGCGCGGCACCGGCTGCCCGATCGCCGCTACCTGGGCTACCGCGGGCGCATCGCCGCTCGAACTGCTGATCCTCAACGAGCCGGTCAAGGATGCGCTCATCCAGCGGCGCACCAGCTACGAGATCCGTCGCATCAGCGTCGAGAGCACCGGCCTCGTGTCGCTCCTGGAAGACGGCATCTACAAGGCGAGCGAGGGACAGACCTCGTTCGAGGAGATCATCCGCACGCTGCCCCGGCTGGCGAAGCCGCGGCCGCTGCAGGAACTGCACCGGTAGGTGCCGATGAGCGGGGACGTTCGCTGCTTGCCATGATCGAGGAACGCATCGCCGCCGGCGACTACCGCCCGCCCGCGCGGAGCAGCGTTGCCGCGGAGCTCCACACGCCACCCGCAGACCTGACTTCCGAGACGACCAGGGTCATCGGACTGGCGGGCCGCCTCACCGGCGAGATCCTGAGGTGGCCAACAGCGCCTTACACGGCCTGTCGAAGGTTGCCACGGTGAGAGGCCGTCTGCCCCGGGCGGCCCGGGTCTTCCGGCTCGCGATGCAGACGTGGAGAAGGAACAGTACCATGCCTGCGCGCCGGTGCTGAACCGCTTCATGGAGCCGCTCTGGCAGCACGGGAGGGCGCACGGTTCGCCTGGCTGGCGCGGAAGCTCGGCTACCGGGACCTGGAGACGGCATTCGTCGCCGGACCCCCGCACGGTGAAGCTGCTGCTCGTCATGGCACGACGATGTCTTCTCGGCAGAAAGATCGACGGCGGCCTGACCGACCAGGATACGCGAGATCCTGGCGGCCCACGTCCCGTGCGGATTCGAATTGGCCTGAGCCGGGGACTTCCTGAGGAATACGGCCGCATCATCCGCGACCACCGTCGGGACACCTGAGCCAGGGCGGCACGCCCACAACCCGGTCGCGCTTTCCGGCCGGCCTGCCGACGCCTCGGCCCTGACGACAGGAGCCGTCGCTGGGCTCGCAGACCGACGAGGCGGCAACGCTCGGCGCCGGCGAAGCGTCCCGCGCAGCTGTCGTGGCCCCGGAGACGCGGGAATGCGTGATCCCGAGGGGCTGCCTGCTGACCGGGCAGGCCTCGCGATGCCTGATTCAGACTGCGGGAGAGGGACCCCGGTCCCTTCACCCGGCTTCCGGCCTACTGACGAGCGCCTAGCGACTGCTTGACGCCGTCGGCCGAGAGCCTCACCAGGTAGACGCCGCTGGCGCGGGCTGTCCCGCATCGTCCAGGCCGTCCAGACCACCGAACTGCGCCCCGGCCGGGGCGGGTGTAGTCCGCCAGGGTGCGCACCGCGGCCCGACAGGTCGTACACACGCACCAGGCCCGGCCGGCGCGTGCCAGCTCGAAGCGGACCGTGGCGGCCGGGTTGAACGGGTTCGGCTGCACGCCCAGAGCTGCGTCATCGCCGGCAGGTCGCCGGTGCCGCTGTAGGGTCGGTGCGCACGCCCTCGGATCAGGAACCAGTCGAAGCGGAAGCCGTCGTGGTTGAGCGACGTGTCCGAGCGCAGCACGAACTGGAAGCGCATCGCTCTGGCCCAACCAGGCGCCAGGCTCACGGTCTCGGTCACCAGGCGGCCTGCGCGCCTTCGTACCAGGTGCCGGTCGCGCTGCACGCCCTGCCCGCTGGCCGTCTGGGTGCGCGTGGCGGCCACCGGTGTCCAGGCGCCGCCGCCCACCGACACCTGCAGCTGCACGCCGTCCCAGTTCGCCTCGAGGTTCCACTTGGCGCGGTAGGTCAGGTTGCCCGACAACAGGTCCGAGAGTGTAGACGGTCGGCGGGTTCACCGTGGCCGCGTTGACGGTCACGATCTGGTCTTCCGCCGCGTACCCGCTAAAGGTATAGGCCAGCCGGTAGTCGCCGTACTCGAGGTTGTTCACGGTGAAGACGCCGGCCGCATTGGCCGTCACGCTCGCCGCGAGCGAGTTCAGCGGGTGGGTGAAGACCGCACCTGCGCGGCCAGCGGCGCGCCGCCCACGGCCAGCACCTGGCCGCTCAGGTCGCCGTTGGCGGTCGGCTGCATCTGGACGCTGAGCACCGTCGGCGTGCCCCAGGTCACGGCCACATTGCTGACCGTCTGCGTGATGTAGCCAGCCGCGCTGAACGTCAGCTGATAGGTGCCCGTGTTGAGCAGCTTGTAGTAGTCGCCGTACGTCGGGTCGGTGCGGACGGTCTTGGTGTTGCCGGTCACGGTGACGGTTGCGTTCACCGGGTCGCCCGTCTCGGCCGAGGTGACCACGCCGTTGACGCCGTACCGGGCGGACTTGACGTAGTGCATCATGCTCGCGGTTCTCGTTCCAGAACGTCGCCAGGGTGCTGGCGGCAGGCCACTTCGTGTTGGAGACCTCGATGGTCGTATCGATGCACCCGTCTGGTCGTAGCTCCAGTCCTGCAGGGTGCCGAGCGCCACGTACCAGGCGGCACCGTTCGTGATCCCCTGGGGGAAATCACCGTTGTACATGGGCAGGTTGTAGGTCGAGTACTCGAGGCTCAGCTTGCGCAGGGCGGCATCATCTGGAGTCAGCGTATAGGTCCAATCCCACAGGTAGTTCATCAGCAGTGCGCCGCCGTGGTAGTTGGCGCTGATCACGAAATGATGCGAGTTGGCGTAGGCCATGAAGGAGAGGTTCTCGCTCTCGGTCACGGGGTCCTCGCCGGCAGGCAGCGGAAAATTGCGGTTGAGGTCGGCGCCGTTCGCATTGTAGCGCTGCGTGAGATAGGTGCCGTCGGGGTTGTGGTCGGGCATGAGGTGGATCTCGTAATTGTCCACGAGATTCGTCACGTCCTCGCGGCCGGCGACGCCGTAGTTGGTCAGCAGGTAGTTGGCGAAATCGAGCGTCAGGACCATGCCCGTCACCTCGTCGCCGTGCATGGTTGAGCTCAGCCGGATCTCGGGCTCGGCCTTCGAGTTGTTCGCGTCGTCGCTGATGACCAGGCCCCACAGGGCGCGGCCCTGGATGCTGGTTCCCCACTGGAACGTGCGCGCGCGGGTGGGGTGGGCGGCGGCGAGGTCGGCCAGGATCTGGCCGATCTCGGCGTGCGTCGGGTAGACCGTCAACGGGAACGTGAAGACCTTCTCGGCGGCGGGCTGGGCTTCACGCGCCGCCCATGTCTTTTCGGCGGCTTCGCGGCCCTCGCGGTCGAGGTCGCGAACGGCGACCGGCGCCCAGCCGGCGGCCAGCAGGTCGGCGTGCTCGCGGTCGGTGACGCGCACTTCGAGCGCCACCTTCTCGACCTTGCGGTCAGGGCCTTCGTAGGACAGTGCGACATCCTCGCGCGAGAAGCGGCTCAGCGGCACGGCGCGAAGCAGCGCGTCGAGCTCGTCGCGGTCACGCAGCTCGATGCGCACGGGATGGTCGGTCCAGACCGCCGGCTGCCATTGAGGCAGGGCGCGGGCGGCGGCGAGAGCCTCAGGGGTGATCGGCCCGGTCGCGGCTGCCAGGCTCGCCGAAGCGGCCAGTGCGGCAAGGAGCAGCAGCACACAGGTCCTAACAAGTGACAACAGGGGGCGACGGTTGCGATTCATCGCGCAAAACTCCCAGGTGGAGGTGGCCCGGGCGGCAGGGCCGTGGCGGGCGCGCCGGACAAAAAGACGCAGATGACCAAGCTCATCATAATGCACCCCGCTCACGGATCTGTCACAAAATGAGTTATCTGCTTCAAATTTAGATGGTCACAGGCCGGACACGAGCGTTCCGAACTGGCGCATCGGCCACGGTCGGGCGACCATGACAGATGAATTCGATCCTCATTGTCGCCCCGGGCGGCCGCAACCGAAAGGCCCCGCATGTTCATCGCCATGAACCGCTTCCGCATCGCCCCCGGATTCGAGGACTCCTTCGTGCAGATGTGGCGTGAGCGCGATTCCGCCTGCAGGACGTCCCCGGCTTCCGCCAGTTCTAACCTGCTGCGCGGCGAATCGCGCCCCGAGGCGACGATCTTCATCTCGCATCCGACCTGGGAGTCGCGCCAGGCGTTCCTCGATTGACCGAGTCCGACGCCTTCAAGCAGGCGCACGCGAAGGCCCGCGCCCCGGAAGGCACCTACCTGGGTCCGCCGCAGTTCGAGGGCTACGAAGTGGCGCTCTAGCGCCCGGCGCTCTTGCCGGAGTTCGCGAGTAGCGGCGTGACCGGGTCCAAAGGCCGGTCGACGCCGTCGCACCACTGGCGCAGCAGCATCTCGCACAGCAACAGGGTGCCGACCGCGGGCCAGACCTCGCGGCCGGTGCGCAGGTCACGCAGCAGGAGGCGCAGCCCTTCGCGGTTCCACAGCCCGCGGTCAAGCGAGCGCTCGTCCAGCAGGATGCCGTCGACGAACCGGCGCACCCCGGGCCAGCGCCGGTACCATTGCCCGAAGTAGGGGAACGAGCCGCGATCCGGGGGATTCAGCAACCCGCCCGTCAGCCGGCAGGCGAGGAAGTTGAGCCGCTTGCGCCGCCAGATGCGGCCGATGGCCTCGTCGTAGTAGTGGGGGATGCCCAGTCGCACGGGAATGAGCACGCCGTCCTTGAGACGCGGTACGGCGTCGAACCCCGGCATGCAGTCGAGTCCCCAGCGGATCTGCAGGGCCCGGTCGGCCATGCCGTGCGGGTCGAGCGTGCCGGCGAAGTCCAGCAGTTCGCCATCCAGGAACGG
This sequence comes from bacterium, assembly GCA_016703265.1. Taxonomy (NCBI): domain Bacteria; species bacterium. The sequence goes on along the minus strand of JADJCK010000011.1, from coordinate 5,729 downwards.
CGAGACCACGTCGGTCCACGGCGTCACCTGGCTGACCAGGTTCGGTACGCGGAAGCCGACGGTGACGGTTTGGAAGGTGAAGGCGACCGTCTCCGCGAACGTGCCGTCCTTCCAGATGCGGCGCTCCTGGTCGTCGAGCACGCGGGCGCGGGCCTGTTCCAGGCTGCCGGCCAGGGCGGGGGACAGCACCTGACGCGCACGCCCCGCAGGCCACCACACCATGTCGCGCACGGCGGCACGGCAGGCGTGAAGCCGCTCGGCTGGCGTCGCGTCGACCAGCGACAGACGTTCCTCGTAGCCACCGATGATGCCCTCGCCGATCAGCCCGTGCAGCTGGGGCCCGGCCGGTAGCCTGCCGGCGAAAGCCGGCCCCAGGTAGTGCATGTGGTCGGCCCCGGTGCGCCCTTCGGTGAACCACGCCGCCTGCCGGAACCAGTCCGGCAGCGTGGCACCGTCCACCAGCAGGCTCGTGTCGGGGATGCCCAGCCCTTCGGCAACCCTTGCGGCAGTGTGCGCTTCCAGCGACCGGCGCTCTCCGACCGTGAAGCCCTGCATCGCGAAGCCCACGCGCTTGGCCGCGCCGGCTAACCAGCCGGGAGTCGGGCCCGCCGCTCAGGGCGATGGAGAAGCGCTCCGCGCCGGTCCCCGGCAGCTGGGTGTGGCGGCGCAGGCCACGGGCGACGAGTTCATCCAACTCGCGCACCACATCGTCGGTGACCGCCCGTGAGCGAATCGGGGTGGGCACCGGCAGCGGGCGCGTCCGGACGCCGTCAGTGCCGGCCTCCAGGACATGGTGCGCGTGCAGACGGTACACGCCGGCCAGCAGGGTCGCCTCGCGCGGGGTGTAGGCGAAGTTCAGCAGGTCAGCCAGGACGTCCACATCGGGGCGATCGCGCCCGGGCTCGGCCAGGAAGCGCAGGGCCGAAGCGATGGTGACGACACCGCCGTCAAGTCGCCAGTAGAGCGGGTGCGCGCCAAACCGGTCACTGACGACCGTCAGTTTACCGGTGGCCTCATCGGCGTGGCCCAGGCCGAACACGCCGTGCCAGGACGGCGTCGCCCGACGCACACCCTCGGGCACCCCGGTCGCCAGTTGCGCCGGGGTCGCCAACGAGGCATCGCCCGTGCGCCAGCAGGTACCGGCGACGGCGGCCACCGCGGTGCCGTCGCGGGCCACGCCACCGCTCGCGAAATGCCCGTGGTGGACCGATGCCATGGCGACGACGGAGTTGCTCCCGAACTCCAGGCGGTCGGTCGGCAGTCGCCCGGCCAGGGCGTTCACGCGCGCCTCGAACGCGCCGCGCCGCGCCGGTTCCAGCCCGCGCGGATCGAAAACGACGAAGATCCCGCTCACCTGACCTCCTTCCCGCCGCCCCGGATTGCCGAGGGCGACGGCCCATGATACGCCCGTCCCGATTTCGGGACCACCATTCAGCGCAGGCCGCCCATTGCGCCGCAACACCGCCTCTGCGATCATCGCCGCAGCGCACCGGCCGTCCCGCGCGGCGGTCCGCTCACCCCGGCCCCCCGGCAGGCGACCCCAGCCCACGCAGGAGAATCATGTCCAGCACCTTCGGCCGCCTGTTCCGCGTCACGACCTTCGGCGAATCGCACGGCCCCGGCGTCGGTGCGGTCATCGACGGCTGCCCGCCCGGGCTGGCCCTGGCTGGCGACGTGATCCAGCGGGAGCTCGACCGCCGCGCCCGGCCAGGGTGCCTGACCACCGCCCGGCAGGAGGCCGACCGGGTCGAGATCCTTTCCGGCGTGGAGGGTGGGCTCACCCTCGGCACGCCGATCGCCCTGCTGGTGCGCAACCTCGACCAGCGGCCCGGCGACTACGCGGACCTGGCGGCCGCCCCCCGCCCTTCGCATGCCGACCTCACCGTCGAGCGCAAGTACGGCCTGCGCCCGTCCTCGGGCGGCGGTCGCGCCAGCGCGCGCGAGACCGTCGGTCGCGTTGCCGCCGGCGCCTGTGGCCGCCCATTGGCTGCAGGCGACCCACGGGGTGGAAGTGGTGGCGTGGGTGGAACAGGTGGCCGGCCAGGGCCCGGCACAGGTCGACGCGGCCGCGCTGACGACGCGAGTCCCAGGTGGATGCCCATCCCACCCGTTGCCCCGATCCGGCCCTCGCCTCGCTGGAACAGGCGATCATCGCCGCCCGGGCCGACGGGACTCGGTCGGCGGCGTCATCGCCGGTGTCTGCCGCGGGTGCCGGCGGGCTGGGGCGAACCGGTCTTCGACAAGCTCAGGCGATGCTGGCGCATGCCTTCCTGTCGCTGCCGGCCACCAAGGGCTTCGAGATCGGTTCCGCTTCGCCGGCGCGGACCTGCGCGGCTCGCAGCACAACGACGCCTTCGTGGCCCGCGAGGCGGTCTCGCACCGCCACCAACCGCAGCGGCGGCGTGCAGGGCGGCATCAGCAACGGCGAGCCCGTCACGTTCCGGGTCGCTTTCAAGCCGCCGGCGACGATCGCGCGCCCAGCGCACCGCCGGCTACGACGGCGAACCGCTCGACCTGGGTGGTCGTGGACGTCACGACCCCTGCGTGCTGCCGCGGGCCGTGCCCATCGTCGAGGCGATGGCGGCACTCGTCCTGGCGGATCTCGCGCTCATCCAGCGTTCAGGGGGATAGTGGCGGGCGAGCGGGCCCGGCTGCGGGCTCCAGTTGCGGGAATCGGGGGCAGTGCGGTTCACGCGGGCCGACTCGGCCGCGGCCTCGGCCTCGGCGGCGCGGTCGCTCGCCCGGCGATTGCGAACGCGCGGGCCGGTCTGGCGGCGGTAGACGCGCTCCAGTTCGTGCATGAGATCGTCCATCGACAACCCGCGGCGGATATGCCCGCCGAAGACGAGGCTGATCGCGCGTCTCCTCGGGAAACCACCAGCACGATCGCGTCGGACTGCTCACTGATGCCGATCGCCGCGAGGTGCCGCGTTCCCAGAACGTAGCCCAGTTCCTCGCGCTCGGTGATGGGCAGGATCACTGCCGCCGCCGCGATCTTGCTGCCGCTGATGATGACGGCGCCGTCGTGCAGCGGGCCGGGTACCGTGAAGATCGCCTCGATCGTGGCAGCCGTGATCTCGGCGTCCAGGGGCACGCCCTTCTGGATCCAGTCGCTCAGGCGCACCTCACGCTCGATCACGATGATGGCGCCCAACCCGCGCTTCGACAGTCGCGCGACCGCCTTCAGCAACTCCTGCTCGGCCGGGATCTCACGTACCCGACCGAACAGGCCGCGTCCGAGCCCCAGCGTGGCCAGCGCCGCCCGCAATTCCGGCTGGAAGATGATGATGAACGCCACCACCCACACCGTCTCCAGCGTGCCGATGATGCGCCCGACCACCATCATGCCCAGCAATTGCGCCGGGAACGACAGCACCAGCAGCAGTCCCAGTCCCACGAACATCTGGATCACCGCGTGTCCTGATGAACACGATCAGGCGGTAGAGCAGGTAGGCCCGGCATGAGGATATCGAGGACGTCGATGAAGATGCTGCCGGAGACTTTTCCCACATGTCGACAACCCAGCACCGGTCCGCGGCGCACTCAACGGTGAATCTGGCCGGCGCGCGCGAACCTCGCGCTGCCGAACACTCAATCGCGGCCGATCGCGGCCAGCACGTCCAGGAACTGCCTCGATGCGGCCACGTCGTGCACCCGCACCACGGCGGCGCCCGCGTGCCACGCCGCCGCCAGCGCCGCCAGGCTGCCAGGCAACCGGTCGGCCGTCGGGGCTCCGCCTCACGGCGCCGATGAAGCTCTTGCGCGAGGCACTCACCAGCAGGACGCGTCCCCGGGCCAGTTTCCGCCGCGCGGCAACAGGGCCAGGTTGTGCCCGGGGTCTTGCCGAAGCCGATGCCCGGGTCCACGGCGATGCGCTCCGGCGCCACGCCGGCCGCTTCGGCCGCCGCCACGCGCGCCGCGAGCCAGTCTGCCACCTCCGGCACCACGTCGCGATACGACGGATCGGCCTGCATCGTCGCGGGCGTGCCGCGCATGCGCGGGAGCACCAGTCCGCACCCGGCATTGGCGACGAGCGGCAGCATGCCCGCGTCGAAGCAGCCGGCGCTGATGTCGTTGATGGCGTCGGCGCCGGCCAGCGCCGCGGCGGCCGTGCCCGCGCGCACCGTGTCGACGGTCAACGGCAGGTCGGTCTGCCGCCTCAGCAGACGGAGCACGGGCAGCAGGCGTGCCCTCTCGGCCTCTTCACCGATCGGCTCGGCGCCGGGCCGCGACGACTCGGCGCCCAGGTCGAGCAGGTCGGCGCCCTCGGCGATCAGGCGCAGGGCCAGGTCCATCGCCGCCTCGGGCCCGTCGCCGCGTGAACCGGCCCAGAAGCTGTCCGGCGTCAGGTTGACGATGCCCATCAGGGAGCGGGCGCGTCGTGGCCTGCAGTCGTACGCGCCCCAGGTCCCAGGCCGGAAGGCGGAAGGGACCTGCCGGTCCCCCTTCCTTCCGATTGCCGCTGCCGTCCACGCTCAGCCGGGTGGTCGGCGCCCGGCGTCTCGCCGCCGCCGTCGCCGTCCCGCCGCCGCCGCTGTCGTTGTCGCCGGCCGCAGCCGTCGACGTCACTGTGCCGCCACGGTCGCGCCGTCCACCGGTGGTCGACGTTCAGCACGTGCTCGGGCAGGGTCTGGCCCTTCATGAGCAGCTTGAACTCCTCGGCGTCGATGGACTCGCGTTCGAGCAAGGCGTCCTTCAACGTCTCGACTTTCTCGCGATTGGCATCGAGGATCGTGCGCCCCGCTCGAACTGCTCGTCGACGATACGCTTGATCTCGGCATCGATCTCCTGCAGCGTCTTCTCGCTGAACACGTGCGTACGCCCGAAGTCGCGGCCAAAGGAACACCTGCTCGGAGCCCTCCTCGTAGGCGATGGGGCCCATCTTGCGGCTCATGCCCAGGCGCGTGACCATCGTGCGTGCATAGTTCGTCACGGCCTTGATGTCGCCGTAGGCGCCCGAGCCGATCTTGCCCAGGAACATGTCCTCGGCCCGGCCGCCCAGGGCCACGCAGATCTGGTCGAGGTACTCTGCTCGGTGACGGTATACTGGTCCTCCACCGGGAGCATCGCCGTCAGGCCCAGTGCCTGCCCGCGCGGGATGATGGTCACCTTGTGCACCGGGTCGGAATCGGCGCACGCCCAGGCCACCACCGCGTGCCCGGCCTCGTGGTAGGCGACCTCGCGCTTGACCGCGTCGGTGAAGACCCGGCTGCGGCGCTCGGGCCCCAGCCGGGCGCAGCGCCGGATCCAGCACGTCGGGCCGGTTCGTGGCCGCGAGCAGGATCACGCCCTCGTTCGTCTCGAAGCCGTCCATCTCGACCAGCAGCTGGTTCAGCGTCTGTTCGCGCTCGTCGTGACCGCCGCCCATCCCGGCCCTGCGATGCCGGCCTGACGGCGTCGATCTCGTCGATGAAGATGATGCAGGGCGCGTTCTTCTTGCCCTGCTCGAACATGTCCCGCACGCGGCTGGCGCCCACGCCGACAAACATCTCCACGCAGTCCGAGCCGCTGATGCTGAAGAACGGCACGCCGGCCTCGCCGGCCACGGCGCTGGCCGAGGAGCGTCTTGCCTGTGCCCGGCGAGCCGACCAGCAGCGCGCCCTTCGGGATACGCCCGCCCAGGCGCTGGAACTCTCTGCGGCGCGCAGGAAGTCGATGATCTCCTGCAGTTCGTACTTCGCCTCGTCGCAGCCCGCCACGTCCTCGAACGTGATCTCCGGCTTGTCCAT